>CAZRSI010000403.1:0-1504 GCA_964602575.1 uncultured Anaerolineae bacterium | reverse complement strand
TTTTTCGCAGGGGTATATCGTAATACTCGTGCGCTCCAAAACGGCCCGGAAAACGCCCTCCTCGTTGGCCAAACGGTACCGTTGTCCTTTTCCCAACGGTACCCTTTAACGGTACCGTTGCCTTTTCCCCAACGGTACCCTTTAACGGTACCGTTTGGATAGAAAATTCTGGTTTCCCTAGATTCTGCCATTATCCCTATGGCGAGAGAGTGCGCTTGCCCTCGAGAACTTCTAGGATCACCCCTGCGGGAACCTGCCAATCGTACTTTGGTGACTGGCTTGGCTTCTTCAGACCGTGTAGCGAGATCTCTTCTTTCTCTAACCGTCGCAGCCCCTCGGCCAGCAGAAGGGCGGCCACGGCGCTGGCGGAGATCCCTTCCTCCTTGGCAACCTGTGCTACTGCCTGGGCAACTTCCCCCGGGATGTCGTAGATGGTTCGCTGACGGGCGGCGTCTCGGCGGGCCTTGACCTGTTGAGCCCGTGGTAGTCGCCGTCGCCGCTGCCTTCGTTCCCCCTCGGTGACCAGGGATGCCACCGCCGGATCGATCGCGGATCTGCGTTTCTTCATAACCACTCCTTTACCCGTGCGACGAACTGAGCATATCCGCCCACCGCCGTGCCGTTGCCGTTGACCACCCCGACGACGCTGCGGGACCGGGGAGCATACTCCCAAATCGTTTGACCGTAGGCCGGCGCCTCCCGCAGCCGGGTATCCACAGGGATGGGCGGAAGGACGTGCCGACCAAAGGCGTTCACCAGCGTCTTGAGTTGGACCAGCGTCTCGTTCGTCTGCCGATCGAAGAACGTGGGGAGCACACCCAGCAAGTCGGGTGCAGCGGATGATCGTCGTTTGATCTCCGCCAGGGAAGCCAGCACCTCGTTGACCCCATCCACGGCCAGGTAGTCCAACTTGGTGGGCACCACCAGCCGGTCGGCGGCGACGAGGGCGGCCACGTGGAGGACGTCCACCGAAGGGGCGCAGTCGATGACTGCCACATCATACCCCTCGGCCAATTCCTCCAGCGCGTCGGCCAGGATGCGTTCCCGGAAGTCCATCGAGGCCAGAATGCGCTTGGCCGGTTCGGTAGTCTTGTCGCCGGGGATGACGTCCAGGTTTTCCCGCGCCTGAACGACCAGGAGGTCTCCCAGGTCCTGATACCACTGGACCAGGCGGTAGATCCCTGGGGCCTTGTCCAGCCCCAGCGCGGTTGCCACGTGGCCCTGCACATCGGTGTCCACCAGGAGCACCCGGTAGCCGTCCATCGCCAGCCGGTGGGCCAGCGTGATGGCCGTCGTCGTTTTCCCTGTGCCTCCCTTCTGGTTGGCAATGGCGATGGTGATCATCCCTGTCTTGCCTCCGAGAGAAACTATGCCGCCTCCGTCAGCGCAGACACCAGCGTGTCCAACTCCTCCGGCCAGATGATGAGCGCGCCGATGGCCTCGCCGTCGCGTTCGGCGGCGAGACTCCGCAGTTTGACCAGCGGGCGGTCGCCCTCGCCGCTTG
>CAZRSI010000402.1:0-1524 GCA_964602575.1 uncultured Anaerolineae bacterium | reverse complement strand
GAGTTGTCTATCGGGCTTGCGCAGCGAAGCCTGGGGAGCTTGAGGGGTACCCCCCCATATGCGTCAACTTAAGACTTGCGCGTTAATGCCAGATGGGTTATAGTATTCCTCATCAAGTTCACGGGAGGTGAGGACGATGAACACGGAACTACCTATCTGGCTGAACGAGTCATGGAACGAATTGGTGGAAACGATTCCGGTGGATTTAGAAGCGACGGCTCAGTCTTGCAATGCGCTGCAGCGGCGTCGGGGCATTCGCTCCGCCACCGACTTGCTGCGTATGGTGCTCATCTATGCCCTGACCCTATCGCTCCGGGCTACAGCATTGTGGGTTGCTTGTCTGGGCTTGGCGGACGTGACCTACCAGGCTGTGGCGAAGCGGATACATGCAGCCTCTGCATGGCTGGATCACTTGATCCAAGCTCTCCTTCTTTCCCAGCTTTCCGTACCCGAGGCCTTGGGCCAGACCACAAGGTCACTGGTGATCGTGGACGCTTCCACCTTTTCCCGGCCCGGTAGCCCGGGCACAGAGTGGCGGTTGCACCTTCGTTTTGCACCTTTCATCCAGCAGCCAACCAATGTGGTTCTGACCGATGCGCATGGGGGAGAGCATATCCGTCAGGTAGACCTCCAGGCGGAGGACATTGTGCTGGCCGACCGGTGCTACGGCGTCTGGAGCAACATGGAGTATGTCTTCGAAGCCCGGGCCGACGCTGTGTTCCGCATCTCCTGGAATACCTTTCCCCTGGTCTTCCTGGAGGATGGCCAGCAGGTAGACCTGCCAGCTTGGCTGAAGAGCCTTTCGCCCACGACCACCATAGCTGAAAGGGATGTGGCTGCGAAAGATGACCCCCAACGCCGCCCCCTGCGTTTGATCGCAGGCCGTCTGCCACAAGAAGCCGCCGACCGCGCCCGCGCCAAAATTCGCAAGGCCGCCCGCCGCAAGGGACGCACCCCCGACCGACGCACGCTGCTGGCAGCCGGCTTCTGTATCCTGATCACCACCTTGCCTGCCGAGAGGTGGCCGGCTGAGGAACTGCTGGCCCTCTACCGAGTGCGCTGGCAAGTGGAGTGGTGCATCCGCCGTTGGAAGAGCCTGTGCGAATTGAAGCGACTGCCTGCCTATCCAGCCCCCATTGCTGAAGAGGTTCTGAAAGCCAAATTGATATTGATCCTGCTCCTTCACCAATGTTTAGCTCGTTTGGACTTGCCCTGGCATCAGTGGTGGACAGGCAAAATCCCGCCCCCTGTCATTTCCACCTTGATGGTTAGCCTTTATTGCCACCTGTGTGAGACCGTACGGCCTGCTGCGGCGTTGGAACGGTTACTGGAGAACCCGCAACGTTATCTCCGTCATCTATGTTCCTCCCGACGCAAACGGCCCCTTCAATGGGCGGATGCAGCACGCCGCTGGTTGCTCCACTTCGCACGAGAGCCTGCTCCAAATGCCCCTTAAGTTGACGCATATGGGGGTCCAGTCCCGCATAGGCAACCAGTTGTTTGGCACCCGGAAAACGAGAGATG
>CAZRSI010000401.1:0-1525 GCA_964602575.1 uncultured Anaerolineae bacterium | reverse complement strand
AACCTTCATAATGTTCAGGCTAAAAGAACGAAGCCCTGCGAGCTGAAATCAAGCTCCCGCAGGGAGCTTTGCTCTTTTAGCCCGGAGCTTCCAGCTCCGGGCGAGCACTTCATGTAGCTGTTTCACATTCTCGAAGACCAGATCCGGTTTGAGAGGAGAGTTTTCCAAGTCCTGCCGGCTGGTGACCCCCGAAAGGACAAGGATGGTGATCAGGCCAACCCTCCGTCCGCCCAGAATATCCGTCTCCAAACGATCGCCGATGACTGCCGCACCCTCTTTGCCCACCCCCATCCTGGCCAGGGCCAGGTCGAAGATGGCGGGCTCCGGCTTCCCAATCACGAGGGGAGAGACCCCTGTGGCCGCCTCCAACGCCGCCAGGATGGCCCCATTGCCTGGGATGAGGCCCTCCTCCGTTGGCAAAGTCTTATCTGGGTTGGTGCCGATAAACCTGGCTCCGCTGCGAATCAACAAAGTAGCTATTCTGAGTTTCTCGTAGGTGAGCTTGCTATCCATGCCGACAACCACGAAGTCGGCTTTCTTCTCGGTGAGGGTGTATCTCGTATTCAGGGCGGCCCGCAGCCCGTCCTCACCGATGACGTACACCCGGGTTCCTGGCGGCGCTACCCCTTCCAAATACATGGCAGTAGCCTGAGCAGAGGTCAGAACATCGCTCTCCTTTATGGCGACGCCCGTCCTGGCAAGCTTCTCCACGTACCGGCTTGGCGTGCGGGTGGAGTTGTTGGTGAGCAGCAAAAAGGGAATACCCTTTTGCTGCAGGAAAGTAATGAATTCCCTGGCGCCTTCAATGGGCTTATCGCCCCGATAGAGGACACCATCCAGGTCAATGATCAGACTTTTGATGAAGTTGAATATCGGAGGTTGGATATTGGAGGCTTTATAGTCCTCAACGGTGTCAATGTCAGCGAGAATAGCATCTGTTTTCACTTCTATCTCCTCTACCTCATTTTTGTGTTCCGCAATGACCTGCCGTCCGCCCTGGTCGCCCTCCACTTGCATCAACTCCCCGAAGAGGGAACGGTCGAAGAGCACTGGATTGCCTCGCCGGCCCCGATGAGTGGGGGCGACGACGGGCGCCCGGGTCTCTTGGTAGCGTTCGATAAGCTTAGCGATGACATCAGGAGTGACGCCCGGCTGGTCAGCCAGGACGAAGAGGGCCGCACTCACCTCCGGCCTCACCGCCGAAAGGCCGGCTTTCACAGAGGTGCTCAGGCCCGATTTCCATCTTTCGTTGACCACTACCTGAACGGGTCGGCCGGCGATGTTGGCTCTTATTTCCTCCGCTCGGCAGCCCAAGACGACAATCACCTGCTCAACAGGAGAAGCCAAAGCCACGTCCACCACGTGCTGGATCATGGTCTTGTCGCCCACAGGAAGCAGTTGCTTAGGCCGGCCAAAACGCTGCGATTCGCCCGCAGCTAGTATGATAGCAGCCACTGATCTCGGATTAGTCATTGGTTACTACTTCCAACACTGACTCAGGGGCTCTCAACGACGCGATAACCAC
>CAZRSI010000400.1:0-1537 GCA_964602575.1 uncultured Anaerolineae bacterium | reverse complement strand
TCGAGAACTCTGTCCAAAACCTTCTTTTCGCTCAAATTGTCGGTTTGAATGTAGAGATCGCAATGCTGACGGGCATGGGAGAGACGACGATTTTGCTCGGCCAGGTACTCCTCGCTCCAATCGGCAGGGCGCCGCTGGGCAATCACTGGCAGGCTGGCATCCAGATAGATCAGGACATCCGGCTGGGAAATCCTCTGCCACATGGTGGGCACATAAGAATGTTCCTGGGTGCACTCGTGGGCATCGTAGCCCAGAGCTTGAAGGCTCTCGGCCAGAACGGTCTTCCCCGAGGCACAAGGGCCTACTATAGCAATGCGCATTGGCCATCTCAGGTGCAACGCACTTCTGAAGTGCGTTGCACCTCGAAGCTAATTTTTATGGACAAGGGGCAGGTAGAGAGCGTGGAAGGGTGTAACAGTACGAGCCCACACACCATCGGTGGTTCCAGCGTAGAGCACCTGACAACCATCGTCGCCCTCAGGAGTAAACAGGGTCAGAGAATAGACGAAAGCGGCACCATCCCTCAGGCCATCCATCTTGTGCCAGGTGTCGCCGCCATTGTAACTTGCCCAAACCCCATCCCCGTATGTTCCCGCATACACAAACTCAGGATTGAGGGGGTTTATGACCACTGCCATGACGTCATGGCCAGTCAATCCGTTCACAGGCCACGAAAATCCCCCATCGTCGCTCCTGAAGATTCCCTGGCCACCGGATTGCGTGCCGGCGAAGATGACCTGGCTATCGTCGGGGTGGATGGCCAAAGCCCGAACCGTCATGGGAAACAGACCGCTGACCGTCCAGCTTACACCGCCGTTGGTGGTACGAAAGACCCCTCTTTCTCGCGTGCCCACGTAGGCGATTCTGCTGTCATGGGGATCCACCGCCAGGGCATAGAACCTGTCTGTGCCGATCTCAGCACCTCCGGCCAGGTTCCAATCAACCCCGTTGGTGGTAGTATAGATCCCGCCAGCGGTGCCGGCATAGGCGTAGACTGGATCACCGGTGAGGGTAAGGGCCAACGACCAGACATCCTGGCCCGCCAGGCCCGACGCCGCCCAGGTGGAACCGGCGTTATCACTGCGGTAAATGCCACCCCTGGCCCCGGCATAGACGACATTAGCAGGGTTGGCAGGATCAATAGCCAGGGAGGTGATCTCGAGAGGGGCCGCCAAAGTAGTTAGACTCCAGTGGTTCTGGCCACTGAGCGAGCGATAGACCCCATCTCCCCAAAGGCCTGCGTAAACGTTTGGGCTGCCCGGATGACTGGTCAGGGAGTAGACGGTAAGTCCATCCGTGCCTCCACCCTGCACCCAGCCAGCAGAGGCACAGTTGGGCGAGGCATAAACTTTCCACAGCACTCCTCGGTCTACCGAATCAGTAACCATATGCCCCGGCGCAAGAAAGACAAGGATCAAAATCCCCAGGGCCAGTCCCAATCTCGAGAAATTCCCCACTTTCTTAGCTCCCTCTCTTTGCTCCTTGTCGAAAGAGTACTTTGTTGGTCGGCGGCTTCGCTGCTGCCCAACAAAACTCC
>CAZRSI010000399.1:0-1565 GCA_964602575.1 uncultured Anaerolineae bacterium | reverse complement strand
CCCTCCCGCAGGTTGCAAACCTGCGGGAGGATAATTTGCAGGCAACTGTGTATTGGGGTATAATCTCCGTGTTATGGCCGACGTCGAACATGCATTGCCAAAGCGTGCCGTCGCCGAGGAGAAATGGGTTGGAAAGCGAGACCTCACCACCGGCAGCATCCACCGCAACATCTGGGTGCTGGCCGTCCCCATGATCCTGGAGATGGCCACCCAGAGCGTAACCCAGATCATGGATACCTACTGGGTGGGCAGGTTGGGCTCCGCAGCGCTGGCGGCGGTGACTATCAGCATAACCTTGCGCTGGGTTATCAACAGCCTGGCCAACGGGCTGGGCATCGGCGGGATGGCGGTGGTGGCGCGGCGCATCGGGGCCCGCAACAAGGCCCAGGCCGACCACGCTGCCTGGCAGACTATCCTCCTGGCCATGTTTGCCTCCCTGGCTCTGGGTGTGCTCGGCATTCTGGTAGCTGCGCCAACCCTGCGTATCCTGGGAGCTGATGCCGAAGTGCTGGTCATGGGGGTATCGTATCTCCGCATCCTCTTCGGTGGTCTGTTTACCCTGATCCTGGTTTTCGTCATCAACTCCCTGCTGCGCGGCGCAGGCGAGGCTGGGCTGGCCTTGCGGGTGCTGGTGCTGAGCCAGGGCCTGACCATCATTCTGGAGCCGTTTCTCATCTTTGGTTGGGGACCGTTCCCGGCCCTGGGAGTGAATGGTTCTGCCTGGGCCAGCGTGCTGGGTTTTGGGGCAGGGGTGCTGTTCCAGATGGGAATCCTGCTGAGCGGCCGGGCCCGCATCGCCATCCCTTTGATAACCCTCCGACACGGCTCAGGGCGAGGCAACCTCCGTGACCTGTGGCCTGACCTGCCCCTGATGTGGCACATCATCAAGATCGCTCTGCCCAGCACGGTTCAGATGATTCTGCGCTCTACTTCACGGCTGGCCATCCTGGCTATCGTGGGGTTGTATGGCACCTTTGCCACGGCCGGTTTTGGCGTGGCCAATCGCATTCTGCTCATCGCCCTCATCCCAGGCTTCGGCCTGGGCAATGCCACTGCCACCCTGGTAGGGCAGAACCTGGGTGCCACTCAGCCCCGTCGCGCCGAACGCAGCGCCTGGTGGGTGGTGGCCTACAATGTCGGCTTGCTAGCTGTCTTTGTGGCAGTGTTCCTGGCTTTCACCCGCCCACTGATCACTATCTTCGACTCCACACCGGAGGTGGTGGACATTGGCTCCCAGTGTCTGCGCATCGTGGCTCCTTCGCTGGTCTTCAGCGCGGCGGGAGTGGTGCTGGCCCGCGGTTTCGACGGGGCCGGCAACACCGTGCCGGCCATGTTCGTCAACCTGCTGACCCTGTGGGGGATGGAAGTCCCCTTGTCCTACGGCCTGTCTCAATGGACGGGGCTAGGCGTCACCGGAGTGTGGGTCGGGCGGGCTGTCGCTAACATGGCCAACGGTCTGTTCTTCGCCCTCTGGTTCCGCCTGGGGCGATGGAAACGGAAGAAGGTATAGCCCTTGATCGTCGAAGGTCTCTGACCGGGCGGGAAGGTCTCCCGACCGAGGCGGG
>CAZRSI010000398.1:0-1579 GCA_964602575.1 uncultured Anaerolineae bacterium | reverse complement strand
GGAGGCCTGTGGTGTCTTCGGTGTCTACGCCCCTGATGAGGACGTGGCCCGGCTGACCTTCTTTGGCCTCTATGCCCTCCAGCATCGCGGGCAGGAGAGTGCGGGCATCGCTGTATCCGATGGACGCACCATCCGCATGCACAAAGCCATGGGCCTGGTATCCCAGGTCTTCACAGAAGACACCCTGGGCTCCTTGCAAGGGCATTTGGCCATCGGCCACAACCGTTATTCCACCACCGGCTCCTCCAGGGTGGGCAATGCCCAGCCCTTCCTCGTTGAAACGGCGCTGGGGCCACTGGCCCTGGCTCACAACGGCAATCTCACCAATGCTGCCTCCCTGCGGTGGGAATTGCTCCAGCGGGGGGTAGGATTGAGATCCTCATCGGACACGGAGGTCATCGTCCAGACGCTGGCCGGGGCCACTGGCGATACCTGGGAAGCACGCCTGCAGGATCTGATGCGCCGGGCGCGGGGAGCTTACTCACTGACCATCCTCACCCGTCGGGCCATGTACGCCGTGCGCGACCCCTGGGGTTTCCGACCCCTGTGCGTGGGACGGCTGAACGACGTTGGTTGGGTGGTGGCTTCAGAATCGTGTGCCCTGGCTACCATCGGCGCTGAATACGTGCGCGAGGTGCGCCCCGGTGAGATCATCCGCTTCGACGATGAGGGCATGACCGTTGTCTCTGGAGTGCCTCCGGCCGAGAGGCAGGCCCTGTGCGTCTTTGAATACATCTACTTTGCCCGGCCCGATAGCCTCCTCAATGGCCTTCTCGTCCACCGCATACGGCGACGGCTAGGCGCTCGCCTGGCCCGGGAACACCCCGTGGAAGCCGACATGGTCATGGGCGTGCCCGATTCGGCCACTGCCCACGCCATTGGCTATGCCTGGGAATCCGGCATCCCCTTCGGCGAAGGACTGATGAAGAACCGTTACATTGGCCGCACCTTCATCCAGCCCGACGACCGGCTGCGGCGGCTGGGCGTGGCCCTCAAGTTCAACCCTTTGCCCGATTCCCTGCGAGGCAAGCGGCTGGTGCTGGTGGACGATTCCATCGTGCGCGGCAACACCAGCCGCCCCATCGTGGCTCTGCTGCGTCAGGCCGGCGCGGCGGAAGTGCACATGCGTGTCGCTTCCCCACCCATTCGACACCCTTGCTTTATGGGAGTGGACATGGCCACCTACGATGAACTGATCGCTCATCGCCTGAGTGTGCCCGAGATCGCTGAATACCTGGGTGTGGATAGCCTCGGTTACCTCTCGCTGGAAGGACTGAGCGAGGTCATCGGAGAAGCCTCGCGGGGATTATGCATGGCCTGTTTCTCCGGTCAGTACCCACTGGAGCTAGACTCAGCTGAGGTGGGCAAACTAGTGCTGGAATATAGGGACAATGCGGATTTCATTAAGGTAGAAAAACAAGTATCTGCCAGCAGGATCAGGAGTTGAAATGAGAAAACAGAGCATTTTGGTCGTTGGTTCAGGGGGAAGAGAGCACACCCTGGCCTGGAAGCTGGCTCAGTCCTCCCGGGTGAGTCGCGTTTACGTGGCGCCGGGCAACGGAGGCACAGAACAGGCCTC
>CAZRSI010000397.1:0-1581 GCA_964602575.1 uncultured Anaerolineae bacterium | reverse complement strand
GCCCCTCCTGGCTGCATCGGCTGGACCCGCGGACCAAGCTCGCTTTTGTGGTCTTCAGCAGCGCCTTGCTGTTGAGTTTTGGCCATCCTCTCGTTTCGGCCGCCTTTCTGCTGGCAGTCCACGGCATCCTCTGGTCTAGCAAAGTTCCCGGCGACCGCCTGCGCTGGGCCTGGCAGAGGATGTGGCCTATCACGCTTCTCATTCTACTCCTATGGCCCATTTTCTACTCTCGGGGGGATAGCGTTCTTCTGCAAGTGTGGCGGATTAGGATCACAACCGAGGGGTTATGGCAGGGTCTAAGCATCGCCCTGCGGGTAGACGCCTTGGCTTTCGCCTTCCTGGTTCTGCTGTTCTCCACCAATCAGGCTCATTTGGTGCGAGGATTGGTGAAGCTGGGATTGCCCTACGAGTGGGGATTGACGTTGGCCATTGCTCTGCGCTACCTGCCGACCCTGTATGGCATCTACACTACTGTCAGCGAAGCCCAGCAGGCGCGGGGGTGGATCGTTGGCGAGGGCGGCTTTGTGCGGCGCGTCAGGTCCTATCTACCCATTCTAGTGGCCGTCATCGTCACCGCCCTGCGCCTGGCCGACAGCCTCTCCTTGGCCCTGGCCGCACGGGGGTTCCAGCCTGGAGCGAAGAGGACGCACCTGAGGGAGTTGAAACTCAGCCTGGCGGATAAAATCTGCTTGCCCCTTCTCGCTGTCTCGCTCATCGTCTCTCTCGTCGTTAGATTCCGACTTGGCCCTTGACGTTTGCCCTTTTTTGTGGTACACTGGATAAAAAATCAACGGAACAAACTTGTGCAACGATGTATTAAGTGAGGGTGTTGAGATGAGCGTCCAAACCATCAGCAGGCCAAGAGAGAGACTCCGGTCCGTGCCGTCCCCGGTACCGCCCCTCAATCCTGGCGACCGCCTGTCCCGCGCGGAGTTCGAGCGGCGGTATCAAGCCCACCCGGAGATCAAGAAAGCCGAGCTTATCGAAGGAGTAGTTTACATGCCCACACCCGTTCGCTTCGAGGAACATGGACGGCCCCATTCTAACGTTATCACCTGGTTAGGTGTGTATTGTGCTGCCACTCCTGGCACATCGGTGGGCGACAATGCAACGGTCCGGCTGGACTTTGAGAACGAGGTGCAGCCCGATGCGCTGTTACGTCTGGACCCCGAGCGCGGAGGCCGCTCGCATGTGACAGAGGATGACTATTTGGAGGGCCCACCAGAGCTGATTGTGGAAATCGCCTCCAGCAGCGCCGCCTACGACCTGCACGCCAAGCGCCGCGTCTATGCCCGCAGTGGGGTGCAGGAATACCTGGCCGTGCAGATGTACGAGCAGCGGGTGGACTGGTTTATCTTGCGCGAGGGGGTCTATGAGACGCTAACGCCCGATGAGAATGGGGTATTGCGCAGCGAGGTGTTCCCAGGGCTGTGGCTGCAACCGGAGGCCCTCTGGTCGGGCGATTTGGCAGCGATGCTGGAGGTGTTGCAGCAAGGGCTGGCCTCGCCGGAGCACGCCGCGTTCGTGGAGCGCTTGCGGACATCACGGGGTGAGAGGCAATAAGGCAACGAGGCGATGAAG
>CAZRSI010000396.1:0-1583 GCA_964602575.1 uncultured Anaerolineae bacterium | reverse complement strand
TCAACAACGTTCCTTTCGATGTGAGCTTGCACCGCTACTACGCCGAACAGGAGTAGCGTGGAGTTGGGCGTGCGTAGCGAAAGCCTGGGCAGTATGAAGGGGCTCCCTTGTCTCTCCTCTCCCCCATGTTGGGGCTTGCGCCTAACCGCTGCGCAAGCCCGCAGTTAATTTTGGCTTGACAAAGGAGTATTGATGTGGTAGAATTTCGCGCGGTTTTGTGCGCTTGCCGCTGGTGTTTCATACTTGCCCAAGGTTTTTGAGAGAATCAGGAGGTATACGTTGGCGACTTCTGAAATCATTAACTTAACCGCAGTGAAACGAGACCCCACTTTTGTGGAGCGTCTCACCCCAGCGGGGCGGCTCCTTGGTCGCTGCATTCAGTGTGGCACTTGCTCTGCCTCTTGCCCCACTGCCTACGCGATGGACCTCACCCCTCGGCAGATGTGGCGGCTGGCCCAACTGGGCTTCCAGGATCAGGTGCTCCACAGTAAGGCGATGTGGCTGTGCAGCCTCTGCTACACCTGCCATGTCCGCTGCCCCCGGGGCATCCCCCTCACCGAGACCATTGTCAAGCTCAAGCAACTGGCGCTTCGGGAAGGCATCGTGGAGTGGCCGGAGAGCACCGCCTTCTATCGAGCCTTCGCCGACGTGATGCGCCGCTACGGTCGCATGCGGGAACTGGAGTTCATGGTTCGCTACTTCCTGACCACCAACCCTCTGACCGCGCTGAGCTATGCTAAGTTGGGGCTCACACTGCTGGCCCGAGGGAAAGTCCATGTGGAGCTGCCTCGTCTGGGCGGTGAGGGCCGGCTGGACCGATTGTTTGAGCGCGTAGCGGAACTGGAGGCGCAGCAATGAAATATCTATTCTACCCAGGCTGTTCGGCGGAGGGCTCCGCTCTGGAATACAAGACCTCTACACTGGCAGTGTTGGAGGCCCTGGGGGCAGAGGTGGAGGAACTGGAGGATTGGACCTGTTGCGGGGCCAGCGTCGCTCCGGCGATGAGCGACCTGCTGGGGGTGGTGCTGCCAGCCCGCAACCTGGCCCTGGCCGAGCAGGCCGGCGGCGGGCGGGACTTGCTCACCATCTGTAGCGCCTGCTACACCAATTTCCGACGCACAGCAGCCTCCATCGCTTCGCAGCCCCGGTTGCTCGATACCATCAACCAGGCCCTGGAGGTGGAGGGACTGACTTATAACGGCATGGTCCAGGCACGGCACCTGATGGACGTCCTGGCCAACGACTTCAGCCTGGAGGCCATCGCCGCCCGTGTGGAACGACCCCTGACTGGCCTCACCGTCGCTCCCTACTACGGCTGCCAGACCGTCCGTCCCTATAGCCCTTTCGACGATGACCAGCGGCCCACTTCGATGATTGGCATCCTGGAGGCACTGGGGGTCACTGTTCACCGTCACAGCCACGAAGCCCTCTGCTGTGGCACGTCCCTGCTGACGACCAAGCCAGACGTGGGCTACCAGATGGTGGGGGCGATCTTGGAGGCGTGTGAACCGGCCGACTGCATCGTCACCGTCTGCCCGATGTGCCACATGAACCTGGACAGTTACCAGGACAAGGTCTCCCAA
>CAZRSI010000395.1:0-1595 GCA_964602575.1 uncultured Anaerolineae bacterium | reverse complement strand
CAACAGCTGCCCGAGAAGTGATCATTGAGGCCATCCAGCTCTTTGAAGAGCGCTTCGGGCACAAAGGGGAAGTCGAAAAATGCTGATAGGTAAAGTGGTGGGCACTCTCGTCGCCACTCGCAAGGTCGAGACCATGGAGGACTTGAAGTTCCCGGCGGTCAAGCAGGTAGACACGAGGGGCACGAGCTGCGAATGCAGGTTGTGCGAGGCATATGCCTGTCCGTTGGGGCTCCCGCCTATGGCCTACTACAAGGAGATCAAGCGCTAGTTGGGCGGCCCAGGGGTGGAGGAACATCGTTTACAAGCGGACCGAGTGGAATTGTTGGAAGCTCGCCCGGCGTGTCCTGGTAAGTCTATTGTCCTCATCAGTGGGCCCACCGACCCTGTGTACGCGAGTCATTGCAGGCAGGCATCGAGGCTGGCGCCGACGCCGTGGTGGCTCACTTAATCCTGCCCCCAGCCCTGACCACCGCCACCCCACCAGGTAAGGGCGAGGCTCTGGGCATCATTGAAACCGTCACTGTGGCTACGTGTATTGTGGCTGCCGACGCCGTGGGTCACTATTGGATTGCTGTTGATGCAGTGCAGGCTGGGGTAGGCGATATCGTGATGGTGATTGACAAAGGCAATTCGGCTAGACAGGTAGTGGACATGGGTCCGGCTCCCATTCGAGCTGTTGCGGTTGACATAGTGGATGAGATTGACCTAAGGGGAAGCTATTGAGTAGCTACAGAGATCGTTGGACAGAACAAACTTTGCGCGAGGAGATCGTTCGCGTCTGTCGCCTCATGCATGAGAGGGGCTATATAACTGCTACCGATGGCAACGTCTCGGTGCGCCTGAGCAGGAACCGGATTCTATCCACTCCCAGTGGCTTCAGTAAAGGTTTTCTTACCCCTGAGCAATTGGTGGTAACAGACTTGGAGGGCAAAAAGATACCCTCTAATGAACCAGCCAACCGTGATTTGAAGCCGACCTCGGAGCTACCGATGCATCTGGAGGCCTATCGGCAGCGGCCCGACATCGGCGCTGTCATCCATGCCCATCCCCCTATCTGCGTGGCCCTGAGCATCGCTGGTATCTCCCTGGCCAAATGCCTCCTACCCGAGGTAGTCATCACTTTGGGGGTGATCCCCACTGCTGAATATGCGACTCCTTCCAGTGCCGAGGGGGCGCGGGCCATCAGAGATCTCATCGCCAAACACGATGCTCTGATCCTCCAACGGCACGGTACATTGACCGTAGGCAAAGATCCGTTTGATGCCTACCTGAAACTGGAGAAGATGGAGCATCTGGCCTATGTCACCCTAATCGTTCGCCAACTGGGTCGGGAGACCCCCTTGCCTCCGGAGGAAGTGGCTAAGCTAGTGAGGATGAGGAAGGAGAAAGGTCTGGCGAGGCCAGGAGAGGAAGAGGATTTCTGTGCCATCTGTGGCGTTTGCCATCAGCTTGATAAAGCCGCAGGTAGTAGTAATCCCTTAACCAACAGCGCATAAGCTGCCTCTAGCCGAAATACCTCATTGATTATAAACCCACCCTAGCTCGCTGTCAAATCAGAACAGGCTATGCTGATAGCTTACCTCACCATCAATCCA
>CAZRSI010000394.1:0-1608 GCA_964602575.1 uncultured Anaerolineae bacterium | reverse complement strand
CTTCGTCGTCGGGGCGACAGCAGGGCACTGAGGACAAAAAACGCCGTGGCCGTCAGCACCATGGTCGCTCCGGAAGCCGTGTCGAGCCAATAGGACAGGAACAAACCGACCACAGCCGACAAGTTGCCGATGACCACCGCCAAGAGCATCATCCGCCGGAAATCCTCCGTCAGTTGGTGGGCAGCAGCGGCCGGAATCACAATCAGCGCCGAGACCAGGATGATGCCCACCACCTTGATGGACAGCACGATGGTCAGCGCCATCAGGCTGAGAAGCAAAACATAGAGCGCGCCCGCCGGCAGCCCACTCACCCGGGCCATCTCCGGATCGAAGGTGATGAACAACAGCTCCTTGAAAAATAATCCCACGGCCAGCAGTACACCCGCCCCCAACAGCAGGCTGAGCCACAGATCCTGCCGGGTCACGGCCAGCACCGAACCGAACAGGTAACCAAACAGGTCCACATTGTAGCCCCGCATCAGCCCAATGACCAAAATGCCCAGAGCCATGGTGGAAGCAAAGAAGATGCCAATGGCAGTGTCCTCCTTCACCTCGGCCCGCAGACTCGTCCAGGCAATACCCCAGGCGGTCAGCAGGCAGAAGACTACCGCCGCCAACAGCGGATTGATGCCCAACAGAAAGCCCAGCGCCACGCCCCCGAAGCTGGCATGGGCGATACCAGCCCCAATGAAGGATAGCCCTCGCAGCACCACGTAGACCCCAATGACGGCACTCACCGTGCCAATCAATATCGAAGCCAGCAGCGCTCGCTGCATAAAGGTGTAGCTCAGAATTTCCATCACGCTTTATCCCTCATGGAGATCATGGCGCCGCACCACCAGGTGGGGCACCTCACCGTGACCCACCAGGGCCGCCTGCGGGCCATACATGCACTCCAACACCTCACCGCTCAGCACCTCCCGGGGCCGACCGTGAGCCACCAAGCTGCGATTCAGACATGCCACCTGGCTCACGTGCTGGGCCACCACCCCCACATCGTGGGAGGCTACCAGGATGGTTATGCCCTGGCAATGCAGTTCCTCCAGCAGATCGAACAACCCCTCGGTGGTGCCCACATCCACACCGGTGGTGGGCTCGTCCAGCAGGAGCAACTCCGGCTCGGTGGCCAGCGCCCGAGCAACCAGTACTCGCTGGCGTTGCCCTCCTGATAGCCGACCAATGGGCCGCTGTGCCAGGTTGCTCATACCTACCCGTTCCAACGCCCGCCAAGCCGCTTCCCGGTCGCAGCGCCCCGGCCGGCGGATCAACCCCAACTGCCCGTAGCGGCCCATGAGCACTACATCAAAGACCCGGATGGGAAAGCAGGGGTCAATCTGGGCAATCTGCGGCACGTAACCAACCCGCCTCCACTCCCCATCAAGCTGCTGAGGCGGTTTGCCGAAAAGCCGTACCGTGCCAGCCACCGGCGTCACCAGCCCCAGGATGGTCTTGATCAGCGTCGTCTTGCCCGAACCGTTAGGGCCAATGAGGGCCAAGAACTCGCCAGGCGATACTTTCAAATTAACACCCTCCAGCGCCACCAACTCCTGGTAGCGGACGGTAACGCTCTCCAGTTCAATCACGTAGTCCATAGTGTTCCTCCTCAAC
>CAZRSI010000393.1:0-1610 GCA_964602575.1 uncultured Anaerolineae bacterium | reverse complement strand
TGACGCTGGATGCAAACCATCCTCTGGCAGGACAGGACCTGACGTTCGATATCCAACTCCTGGAAGTTGTCTAGCAGCTCTGTCCCTGGGTTGTAATCAGAGATAGGTTTTGCTGGGCGGCAGCGAAGCTGTCACCCAGCAAAACGCTCTTTAGGGAGGTGAAGGTCCCAATGCCAGAAAGCGAAGTGGACATCCCACCAAAGGCCGGACTGCGCATGCTGCCCCGTAATGTATGGGCGGTGAGCCTGACCAGCTTCTTCATGGACATCTCCAGCGAGATGGTGATTAACATCCTCCCGCTGTTCCTGTCCAACGTGCTGGGGGTGAGGACCAATATCATCGGTCTGATCGAAGGCATCGCCGAAGCCACCGCCAGCTTGCTCAAGGTGTTCTCTGGCTGGCTTTCGGATAAGCTGCGGGCTCGCAAATGGCTGGCGGTGGCCGGGTACGGGCTATCGTCGTTGGCCAAGCCGTTCTTCTACATCGCTAACTCGTGGGGGATGGTAGCCAGCGTGCGCTGGGCCGACCGGGTGGGCAAGGGCATCCGCACCGCGCCCCGCGATGCACTGGTGGCGGATAGCATTGATGAGCAACACCGGGGGTTGGCCTTTGGCCTGCACCGCGCGGCCGACACCGGCGGGGCGGTGTTGGGGCTGGTCATTGCCCTGATCGTGGTGTGGATGGCCCAGCGCAACAACATGCTTCTGGGGCGGACGACCTTTCAGATAGTGGTGCTCATCAGCCTGGTTCCGGCCTTCTTGGCCGTGCTGTCGCTGGCTATCGGCGCACGGGACGTGCCGGTGAAAGGAGAGCGCAAAGCTCCGACTATCTCCTTCCGAGGACTGGGCCGCCGTTTTGCCATCTTCATGGTCATCGTCGGCATCTTCGACCTTGGAAACTCGTCGGACGCCTTCCTGGTGCTGCGAGCCAGTGAGCGGGGGCTGAACGTGGTTCAGGTGCTGGGGATGCTCATCACCTTCAACGTGGTGTACGCCTTGCTCTCTACCCCTGCTGGGTCGCTCTCCGACCGCATCGGACGGCGCAAGCTCGTCATCGGCGGCTGGCTGATCTACGCGCTGATCTACTTCGGCTTCGCGCTGGCGGGGAAGGGCTGGCACGTGTGGGTGCTGTACGCCGTTTACGGGGCCTACTACGGCCTGGCCTATGGCACCACCAAGGCCATGGTGGCTGATATCGTACCGGCCGAGCTTCGGGGCACGGCCTACGGGACATACAACGCCGTGCTGGGTATCCTGGACTTTCCGGCCTCGCTCATTGCTGGGTTGCTGTGGTCGGGCATTCCCTCCTGGGACTGGAACGGCTTCGGCCCATCGGCGCCGTTTTTCTTCGGCGGGATGCTGGCGCTTATCGCTGCGGTGTTGATGGCCCTGTGGTCGCCTCGCTCCGGCGATTAGGTGCATTTCACTTTTGATCACCGAAGGTCTCTGACCGAGGCAGCGTTCCGTGGCAGAGGGCTCGGTCGGGAGACCTTCGCCCATCGGGGGGATTTGCTCCGGCCGGTATCTGTGGTATAATTAGAAATGTACCCACAACATTTTGGAGGTGATATGAGTTTAAAACGTTTTGCTTTTCTGGGGCTGCTGGTCACA
>CAZRSI010000392.1:0-1615 GCA_964602575.1 uncultured Anaerolineae bacterium | reverse complement strand
CCTTGGGCACCGGGGTGCGGATAGTGATGTATTTGAACTCGAAGTCCTCTCCGGGGCTGTCCGCCGGCACCGTTTTGATGGCTACCACATTGTACTCGTGGCCGTCCACAAAGAACCGCTTCAAGTACCAGGGATCGCCGGGTGTCATGTCGTGGTGACCAGTTCCGTCATCTATGGCCGAATGGGTGGCTCCCAGGGCCCGTCCAATAGTGAGCACAGCCGTCTCATTCCAGATGTTCACCCCTTTGAGGTAGACAAACCAGGCACCATCGGGAACACCATCGGCTCCGCCACCCAGGTTGTTTCCGCCGGGGGGGATGACATGCACAGGCGGGATCCGGTAGACTACGGCCATCTCCCCCTCTTCTAACGTGCGGGTGTCAATGGGAGGCGGGGGATGGATGGAGAAACCGCCCGGTATGTAGTAGATACCTCCTCCGGTGAACCAGAACTTGAGGTCGGCAGTGCTCGGTGGCCCAGAAGCCCAACTGATATTCTGGACAGTGACCATAAAGTCCAGGAACATGGCGCTCTCGTATCGCCCTAGCTCGATATCCTCGACGGCAAAGATGACCAACTCATCACCGCTCAGCTCCACTCCGTCCGTATCCAATTGGTCCATTATGCCGTCGCCGTCGAAGTCGGCCTGGATGCCTGTGGTCTCCGAAAGGGTCCGCTCGCTGTGAACGCTTACCGCCTCGGGGAAACCGTCGAAATCAGCATCGAAAGTGGTCAACCCGTAACCAAACCGAGCCGGATCATCGTAGGAGGTGAAAGATAGCTCCCCGGTGGCTGGATCCGGCGCTGGCAGTTCATCGGCTGCTGTGCCCATGGGGAAGGCGAAGTGGATTCTCCCCGGCTGGCCGTGGCTGGGCCGGTCCTGAGTGTCAAGATACATGTAGGTGAACTCCTGCATCAGAGCAGGGAAAGTGTAGACTTCCGTATCCCTTATCTTGTCCACGTATTCCGGCTCGTACCACATCCTGAAGAAGACCTTCTCCCGGGCGTTCAGCCCCTCCTCGAGGGAGATCTGGGAATACAAATCGCGGAGGGGTTCATTGCCATGGCGGAACTCATCCATGTAGGCCGGATTGAAGGTCAGAGAGTCCTTCCTGGGCGCCTGAGGCAACTGAGGATTGAAGGGAGCCCACGGATCGGTGTAGGGAGGCACCTCAACGAGGGCCGTGGTGGTGATCGGTGACGGGCCGGTGATGATCACCGTGTCGGTCACCACCGTCGTGTCCCCTGCTCCCTCATTTTCTCGACCGTAGAGCCGCAGGCTCGAGGGACCTTTGTACTTCCTGCCCCCCACAGCAGGATCGAACCAGAACTTGACCCGGGGCTTCCAGCCAGCCAGTGTTGGCGTGATGCTGATGGTGTCTGTCAGAACATGTTCCCACTCAAGGTCTTCCCAGTCCCAGGCCAGATTGTACCGTAGAGGTGAGGTCACGTCCTGGATCCAGTAAAGGTACTCGGACTGCGGCGCAGTGAAGGAACTGGTCAGGAGGTACAGGTCGGGGTTGTCAACTCCCGTTCTGTCCTCGTGGATGTCCGGCAGCACGAACTCAGTGTACTCCCAGGGCTTGGTCCACCACTGCTCTACGTACCAGAACTC
>CAZRSI010000391.1:0-1615 GCA_964602575.1 uncultured Anaerolineae bacterium | reverse complement strand
CCTATGGTGCCAATTCCGGCAGAGCGCTGCTGCGGCGTTCTGAAAGATGAGAGGTGACCCTGGCTTTCTCTCTCATCAGAGAGATTTTTTGTTGTTTTGCGAGGAATCATCATGAGAACCATCGAGTGGGACGATGGCGTGGTGAAGATGATTGACCAGCGCAAGTTGCCCGGAGAGTTGGCGATCGTTGAGTTCACCGACTATCGAGACGTGGCGTGGGCGATCGAAGAGATGTATATCCGCGGCGCGCCAGCCATCGGGGCGACAGCGGCCTTCGGGCTGGCCTTGTGCGCACAAGCCAGCCAGGCGAGGACCCGCGCTGAACTGCTGGCCGACCTGGAGCATGCAGCCAATACACTGCGAAAAACCCGCCCCACAGCCGTGAACCTGACCTGGGCCCTGGAGCGGATGCTGGAGCGGGCGCGACAAACGGAGCACGAAAGGGTAGAACAAATCGCAAGCATCCTGGTGGCCGAGGCCCAGCGCATCGCCGACGAGGACGTGGAGGTCAACAAACGCATGGCTGCTCACGGGGCGGAGTTGATCGAGGACGGCTACAACATCCTCACCCACTGCAACACCGGCGCCCTGGCCACCGTGGACTACGGCACCGCCCTGGGAGTGATCCGCACCGCCCACGAGCAGGGGAAGCGCATCCACGTGTGGGTGGACGAGACCAGGCCCAGGCTGCAGGGGGCGCGCCTGACAGCCTGGGAACTGATGCGCTACGGCATTCCCATGACCCTCATCGCCGATAACGCCGCGGGGCACCTCATGCGCACCGGCCAGGTGGACCTCGTGCTGGTGGGAGCCGACCGCATAGCTGCCAACGGCGACGTGGCTAACAAGATCGGCACCTACAAGCTGGCCGTCCTGGCCCAGGAGAATGGCATCCCCTTCTACTCAGTCGCCCCTACCTCGACTGTGGATCTGTCGCTGCCCTCGGGCGAGCACATCACCATCGAGGAGCGGGATGCCACCGAGGTGACCCATGTGGGCGGAGTGAGCATTGCCCCCGAAGGAGTGCCCGTCTACAATCCTGCTTTCGATATCACTCCCCATCGCTATATCACGGGCATCGTGACTGAGGAGGGGATCGTTTACCCACCTTTCAAGCCAGGCCTGAGGAAGGCCAAAGGGATTGCTGATGAGAAAACTCAAGCCTGACCTGTTGCCCCTGCACGTGGGTAGCCTCCCGCATACAGACCCGCAAGCGGCCTGCGAGCTGGTCTTGCAGCACTTTCCCGACATCCCCGCCTGGCCACAGCTTCCCAGGCGGAATTTCTTAGAGAACATGTACGTTCAGTTCAGCGAAGGCTTCCCCGGCGTGGTCATCGAGGACGGGCGCATTTACGTGGACCGGGCAAAAGACCTGGACCCCGCCCTGGAACGGCTCTACCTGGCCTACCTGCAAGACGATTTGAGCTATGGATCCCTCAGCGCCAACTACGCAGCGGGGCTGGCAGCATTTCCCCAGGTGCTATCGGCCATGGACTGTCAGCCGGTGGCAGTGAAGGGCCAGGTGACGGGCCCCATCAGTTGGGGGCTCACCGTGGTGGATCAGGATCGCCGCCCGGTGCTCTACGACGACATCCTGGCCGACGCCCTGGCCAAA
>CAZRSI010000390.1:0-1639 GCA_964602575.1 uncultured Anaerolineae bacterium | reverse complement strand
TTCCACCCCGCCTCCACCGTCTCCACCCACTCCGTCTCCTCCCGCAGGGTCAGGCAGGGCACGCCGAAGAAATAGGCCTCCTTCTGCACCCCGCCGGAATCGGTCAGGATCAAACGGGCATTCTTCTCTAAGACCAGCATGTCCAGATAGCTCACCGGCTCGATGAGCCTTTCATTTCAACAATGCAACAAATTCATCCCGCGTCAACTCCGCATCGCGGATCACTTTGCGCAGGAGGCCCCGCCCTATATCCTGACCAGGATGGACAGGCACGGTAACCACCCGCCCGTCTGGGTGCTTCATTCGCACGTGACTGCCCTTCTGACGGATGACCTGGAAGCCCGCTTTTTCGAGAGCACGCATTAGCTCCGTGGCTTTCAACACGGGCAACCTGGGCATCAGACGGCCACCTTTTGAATACCCACAACTTCCGGCAGAACTTCCTCGCCCTGTTCCTCAAGGCAAAGCTCAATGACTTCTCGCATATTCGCCATCAGTTCATCGAGCGTTTTTCCCTGGCTGTAGCAGGCCCGTAATTGAGGCACTTCGCCGACATAGTAGCCATCTTCGTCACGCTCAATGATCACATAGAACTCTCGCCTAACCCGCTCCATTTTGCTCCCTCCATTCGTTCGTCTGAGACGCATAATCGTGCTCTGCCTCGCCTTGATGAACTGCGGACGGGCTCCGACTACTATAGAGACGACCCCCGTCTGCCGTAAAACTCCCGGATGGACTGCACAACCTCTTGCTGCTGTGCCTCGGTCAATTCCGGATACATAGGCAACGAGAGCACCTCCCGGCTGGCTGCCTCGCTCGCCGGCAGGCTGCCCTCGCTGTAGCCCAGGTCGGCATAGAGCCGTTGCAGGTGCAGGGGAACAGGGTAATAGATCATCGTGCCAATGCCTCGTTCCTTCAAATAAGCGGCCAGGGCGTCCCGTTGTTCGGCCCGAATGGTATACTGGTGGTAAACATGGTAGACATCGGGCGACTCGTAAGGCGTGGTCATCGGCAAGCCGTCAAGCAGTTCGCTGTATCGCTGCGCCACCCGCCGTCGCGCCTCGTTCCAATCGTCCAGGTGTTTGAGCTTCACCCCCAGGATGGCCGCCTGCAGGGTATCCAGACGGCTGTTGAAGCCCAACACCTCGGCATGATACTTCTTCTTGCCCCCCTGCCGACGCAGGATGTCAACCTTCTCCGCCAACGCTGCATCGTTGGTCACCACCATCCCCCCATCGCCATAGGCTCCCAGGTTCTTGGTCGGGTAGAAGCTAAAGCAGCCAGCGTGGCCGATGGAGCCGACCCGCCGGCCCTTGTAGCGCGCGCCTATGGCCTGGGCCGCATCCTCAACCACGTACAGCCCGTGCGCCTCTGCCAGTTCCATGATCGGGTCCATATCCGCTGGCTGGCCGTACAGATGCACCGGCACAATGGCTTTCGTGCGCTCCGTGATGGCCGCTTCGATGGCCGCCGGATCAATGTTATAGGTGCGGGGGTCAATATCCACAAACACCGGCCTGGCCCCACAGTGGGAGATGGTGTTAGCCGTGGCGATGAAGGTGAAAGGAGTAGTGATCACCTCGTCGCCCGGACCGATGCCCAATGCGGTCAGGGTCAGCCGCAGCGCATCCGTTCCCGA
>CAZRSI010000389.1:0-1657 GCA_964602575.1 uncultured Anaerolineae bacterium | reverse complement strand
ACCCTGGATGACGGGCTGGGACAGACCCTCCAGATGAGCGCCACGACCACTGTAATGGGGCCAGACCTGGCCAGCTCAACCAAGGTAGTGGATAAGTCCGTAGCCTTGGCTGGCGACGCCCTGACCTATACCATCATTTTAGAGAACACGGGTCTCGTCACAGCTACAGGGGTCAGCCTGGTGGACCCTATTCCTGAGAACACAACCTACGTGACAGGCAGCGTCAGCGGCGGCGCAACCTATAACCCCGACTTGAACCGCATTGAGTGGACGGGAGATGTGCCGGTGCGGCGAGGCTACACCTGGACCGACAGCGATCAGCCTGGCGGCCCGGTCTACGATTGGGTGGACATCGCCGAGATCGGCACGCCCATCACCGACCTGGGAGACGACACCAACGTCGGTCCCTTCCCCATTGGCTTTTCGTTCCCCTTCTACGGCCACAACTTCACCACCTTCCGCCTGTGTACCAATGGTTTCCTGAGCTTCACCAGCGACTCAACGGCCTATAGCAACGTACCACTGCCCAGCGGCATGGAGCCGTTCAACCTCATCGCCCCCTTCTGGGACGACCTTACCTTCTCCATGGGCGGGGAGGCCTACTATTGGACCAACAATCAGGATACCCTGGTGGTCTCCTATGTGGATGTGCCTCACCTGGGCGGCGGTGGGCCCTACACCTTCCAGGTGATTCTGCGGGCCGACGGCTCCATCACCTATCAGTACCAGATGATGAGGGAGCGCCTGGATGAGGCCACCATCGGTATTCAGAATGCCGATGGCACGGAGGGGCTGACCATTGCTCACAACGAATCCTTTGTGCACGATGAGCTGGCTGTCTTGATCCTGCCCCCTCCCCCGCCGTTCACCATCACCTTCCAGGTGAACATCGCCGACTCGCTGCCGCCGCAGACGGTCATCACCAACACGGCTATCATTGAGGATGAGCGCAGCCTGACCTACGAACGCTCGGCGACCACCCAGGTCAACACCATCGAGCTAGGAGGCTCGACCAAGAAGGTGGACAAGAGCGTGGCCTTGCCTGGCGAGGTCCTGACCTACACCCTTACGCTGCAGAACACTGGCACCGCCGATGCCACGGATGTAACCCTCGTAGACCCCATTCCCGGCCAGACAGTCTACCAGCCGGGCAGCGCCACAGGCGGGGCCAGCTACGACGAGGCCACCAACCGCATCCTGTGGAGCGGCACGGTGCCCAGCGGTGAACAGGTCGCCCTCTCCTTCGCTGTGAGGACCATGTCCCCGCTGCCCGATGGCACTCTCATCGAAAACACAGCCACCATAGATGATGGGGTGCACCTGCCCTTCACGCGAACGGCTGTCACCCTGATAACCGCTCCGGATCTCACACCCTCGGAGAAACGGGTCAGCTCCGCCGATGTGAGGGCGGGCCAGGTATTGACCTACACCATCCTGGTGAAGAACGGAGGCAGCGCCGAGGCCACGGTCACTTTGACCGACACCCTGCCCGCCGGGGTGGTCTACGTTCCTGGCTCGGCCTGGGCGGGCAGCGGTGGCCCCGCCGTATATGATGAGACCGCCCATCGCCTGACCTGGAGCGGGCCCGTGCCAGTGTGGGGCATGGCTACCGTCCGCTTCGCCGTGCAGGTCACAGGTCCAGGCCCCATCACCAACA
>CAZRSI010000388.1:0-1667 GCA_964602575.1 uncultured Anaerolineae bacterium | reverse complement strand
CGTAGGCATCGGCATCAGGAGCCTCCAGCAGGCGGGCCAGCAGCTCCGGGCTGACGTTTTGCGCCTCCAGGTCGCGGATCAGCGCTTCCCGCTTGTCCTTGTCCACCCAGGCGGATCGCAGTTCGGCCAGGGTGCGGCAGCGAGCGGCGATTTCCTCCTGGCTGAGCTTGAGGTACTCGCGAGGTTTGAGACGCTGGCCGGTGGCCGTGATCTCGATCTCGAAATACCGCTCCTCAACGATGGTCACCGTCAGCCCACTGATCGTGATCTTCTTCACCTTCACGGGCTTCTTTTCGATCTCATATTCAGGACCGACCTCTTTGACGGCGGGCACGGGTTTAGGGACGGGCTCGACCTCGATGTTCGTCTCTTCGAGGAACGCCGGAAAGCCGTCGAACTCAGGGTCTTCAAACAACTCAGTGCAGCCCACGTAGTCGAAGATGCGAAAGGACAGCTTGCCCTTCTCCTCGCAGATGCGGCTGCCCCGGCCGACGATCTGCTTGAAGACGACCATGGAGTTGATGGGACGCAGGAAGACGATGTTGCGCACGTTGGGAGCGTCCACCCCTGTGGTGAGGAAGTCCGCCGTGGTGGCCACCACTTTCTGGGCAACCGCAAGGGTTGCCCCTACATCATCGCCCCCACCCTTTGTAGGGGCAGGGCTTGCCCCTGCCCTACTCGCCCTCGTCGGAGACAATGCGCACCGCCAGCCATTCATACGTCAGGTCTGTGCAGCGACGCCAGCACCTGCTCGCATAGCTTGGCACCAATCCAAATGTCCGGTCGGGCTGCGATCTCGCGAATCAACATCTCAACCTGATCAAAGGAGAGCAGACCCTCGCGATAAGCGTGCACAAGAATGCCCAACGTACCACGCACACGTAACTTCAGACGACGGGCCTCAGCCCGCGCAACTTCGTCGTCCAGCAACACCAACGGGCCCTTCAATGTTTGTGCCAAGGCCAACACCTCGGTCTCACCGGGATCCAGAATCACTGGCGGCGTGTAGGAGGACAGAACAGCTTCAGGTACATTCACGATTGGCCAACCTTGCCGCTGCCAGAATAGGCGCACGGTGAGCGCATCTGGCGCGCCGCGCGCGAGCCCTTGTGTCACCACCTCATCGTAAACAGCACGCGGAATCTGCACCTCTCCATACAGGTCAGCCAGGAGGTGAAGCCGGTTCAATTTACCCAACGCTATCAGAGGGCCAGAGTTGCATAGTACAACTGGCATAGCTCTCAACTCAGCTCTTCTGCCAAGGTTTCGACGCTAAAAGGCGGCTCCATGCCACGAGCGTAAGCCTGACGGGCTAATTCGGATTCCGATATGCCAGCTTGGCGTGCCGCTGCCCCAAAAGAGATCCCCCCACGCGCATACCGTTCCAAAGCGCGTTCGATTCTCAACTCCCGCAGCCCACGTTCCAATATCTCTACCAAAAACTCCTGGCTGGCCGAATCAAGTTCCTGAGCCAGCGAAGCTGGAACGGTCAAAGTCAATGCTCTAGTTGACATCGCTCACCTCCATCAAAAGTGTTTTCACTTTCAAGAGTCGAGGTCTGCGTTAATTATACCACCATCTCGCTCTTCCAGGCAATTGGCTCTAAGCCGCCGCATACAGCCTCACCTGCAGCTCATCCACCGCCTTCCTGAGATTCCTGGGTCCGT
>CAZRSI010000387.1:0-1667 GCA_964602575.1 uncultured Anaerolineae bacterium | reverse complement strand
CCCCTGCTGCCTCGGCTGAGCGAAGGATGGTGCCCAGGTTGCCTGGGTCGCGCAGACCATCAACAACCAGAATCAAGGAGGGGTTGGGCCGCGGAGTCAATTCGGGGAAGGGTACGACAGCCAATATGCCCGGCGGGGAGATAGTAGCAGTCATGGCTTTCATCACCTTTTCGCTCACAGCGAAAGCCGGAATCTCGCTCGCTTGGATCTTGGTCAACAGTTCTTCGCTGCCGGAGAAGTCATCTCTCTCCCCACTATAAAACAGAAGAGCGGGCAAAACCCCCGCTCTAAACGCTTCCTCTATCAAACGGACTCCCTCGATAACGAAGCGCTTCTCCCGATAACGAACCCGTCGCCTGGAGAGGGAGCGCACGTATCTGACCTTCTCGTTGGCAATGCTAGTGATCATGGCGATCCAATTCTACACCTACCCCCCGACTTCGGCCTTAGCTACCTCCACCAAACGAGCGAAAGCGTCTGCATCCTTGACAGCCATCTCGGCCAGGATTTTGCGGTCAAGCTCTACTCCCGCTTGCTTTAGGCCATGCATGAAGCGGCCATATGAGAGCCCTCGTTCCCGAGCTGCAGCATTGATGCGCGCGATCCACAGCCTTCTCATATCACGCTTACGATTGCGGCGATCACGATAGGCATATTTCAGCGACTTCAACATAGCCTCGTTGGCGCGACGGAATAGAGCGTGCCTGGTCCCCCACTGACCCTTAGTGAGCTTCAGGATTTTCTTGTGACGCCGACGGGTTCTTGGTCCCCCTTTAACTCTCGCCAATTTCAATCCCTCCTCTATCAACGACCTTTCTTTAGATACGGTGCCAATCTTCTAACGCGCTTGATGTCACCACGCGCGGTGACCTCGTGCATCTCATCGAACATCCGCTTGACACGTTTTGATTTTCTGCGGCGCAAGTGGCTCTTGCCTCCTTTAGTGCGCAAAAGCTTGCCACCCCCACTTAATTTGAATCTCTTCGCTGTCGCTTTGTGAGTTTTGATCTTAGGCAATTAACTACCTCCTTCTACACCCTTACTTTGGAGTCAGGATCATTAGCATACTGCGGCCTTCCATACGAGGCGCTTGCTCGATTTCGGAAATGTCTCCCAGTTCCTCTGCGATCCTGTTGAGCATCTCCTGTCCGATTTCTGGATAGGTGATCTCGCGCCCGCGAAAACGGATGCGGACTTTGACCTTGCAGCCATCACTGAGAAAACGGCGTGCATCCCTGATTTTGAAAGCCACATCGTGTTCACCGGTTTTGGGACGGAGCCGGATCTCCTTGACCTCGGCCTTCTGAGCTTTCCTGGCCTTTCTCTCCTTCTTTGCCTGCTCGTATAGGAATTTGCCGTAGTCCATCAACCGGCAGACAGGAGGATTGGCCTGGGGAGCCACCTCCACCAGGTCCAGGTCATGAGCATGGGCAACCTCCAGAGCTTCTTGGAGGGGCACAATCCCTATCTGCTTCCCATCCTCATCAATTAATCGAACCTCTGAAGCTTTGATATTCTCGTTTATGCGATGTCTTCTTGCGCTGATACTCTCACCTCATGGATTAAACTTAGGAACCTGATAATTAATCAGTCCAGGGTCAACAAGAACTCTGGACTCACACCCAACAATATAACACATTTGGGCCCAGAAGTCAAATCGCCAAACA
>CAZRSI010000386.1:0-1679 GCA_964602575.1 uncultured Anaerolineae bacterium | reverse complement strand
GGCCCAACTGGTGCACGTGCGCCGGGGAGCACTGCTGCACGACATCGGCAAGATGGGGGTGCCCGACAGCATCCTCCTCAAGCCCGGCAAGCTCACCGACGAGGAATGGGAGATCATGCGCCAGCATCCCGTCTACGCCTACGAAATGCTCTCTCCCATCACCTACCTGAAACCGGCGTTGGACATCCCCTACTGCCATCACGAGAAGTGGGACGGCACGGGTTACCCTCGCGGGCTGAAGGGCGAGCGGATTCCCCTGCCGGCGCGCATCTTCGCTGTGGTGGACGTGTGGGATGCCCTGCTCTCCGACCGGCCCTATCGGAAGGCCTGGTCGGAGGAGAAAGTGCTGGAGCACATCCAGGAGCAGGCGGGGAAGCATTTCGACCCTGCGGTGGTGGAAACGTTTTTGAAACTGATGGGCAACGAGGGAAAGAGGGGATGAGGCAACGAGGTGATCAGGGGACCCTGCTCAGCAGCCCCTTCGCCTGCCTTCGCTCATCAGCCCCCGTCCCCACTGTGGATTAGGGAGAAACGCCCGGGGACAGGCTTGGGAACGGATGCTGTCAGGAGATGGTGAAATGAAAGAGGAAGACAAGACAAAAGAGCAACTTATCAAAGAGCTGGCCGAAATGCGTCAGCGCATCTCGGAAGTGGAAACGGCGGAAGCTGAGCGCAAACGGCTGGAGGAAGAACTCCAAAAGAGCTACGTCAAACTACACAGGACCTTACAGGGCGCGGTCAATGCCCTGGTGTTGGCGGTGGAGATGAAAGACCCCTACACTGCCGGCCATCAACGGCGGGTAATGCACCTGGCCTCTGCCATCGCCGAGGAGATGGGTCTTCCCGAGGAGCGAGTCGAGGGCATCCGCATCGCCGCCATCATCCACGACCTCGGTAAAATCAGTGTGCCGGCTGAGATCCTCAGCAAGCCCAATCGGCTGAGCGATATCGAACTCAATATGGTCAAGGCTCATCCACAGATCGGCCACGACATGCTGGACGAACCTCACGAGATTATCAACCAATCCAATCGTTTGAGCGAGGCCGAATTCAGCCTGATCAAGACTCATCCCCAACTCGGTCACGACGTATTGGAGGTCATAGGCTTCCCCTGGCCGGTGGCCGACATCGTGTGGCAGCATCACGAGAGGATGGATGGTTCGGGATACCCCCAGGGGCTATCAGGCGATGAGATTCTCCTGGAAGCCAGGATTCTGGGCGTGGCCGACGTGGTGGAGGCCATGTCCTCCCACCGACCCTACCGGGCAGCTCGGGGCCTGGATGAGGCTCTGGAGGAGATCTCGCAGAACAAGGGCAGCCTCTATGATCCTGAGGTGGTAGAGGCGTGCCTGAGGGTTTTCGAGAAGGGATTTACGCTTCATTAAACTTATTGCAATTTTTCCCTGCTCCCGCTGGATCCTAACGGCCAACCTGTCACACCCCAGGGTTGGCCGCTTGTTTTTCCCCCAAAATTGGGGTACAATATTCTGAGAAGTTCAGGGGGACTCGGGGGAACTTAAGGGAACTTGGGGAGAACTCAGGTGGCTTGTGTTTTCAGACGTTGGTGGCAAAGAGGTGAGCCTGGGATAGATAGGCTCGTCATTGGCCTGGGCAATCCTGGCCGCAAATACGCCGGCAACAGGCACAATGTTGGCTTTCAGTGCCTGGACCGCCTGGCC
>CAZRSI010000385.1:0-1692 GCA_964602575.1 uncultured Anaerolineae bacterium | reverse complement strand
CGACTGGAGGAAGTAGCAACTTTGGCCGGGGTCTCGTTCATCCGCCGTCCCTATATTCCCGTTTCCTTGGGGGAACCCGGCCAGCAAGTCGTGTCCGAAGGGACGATCCTCCTGGGGGGAGTAGTGTTCCATAGCCGCGACGTACTTGGAGAAGGGGTTAAGATTGCAATAATTGATGTGGGATTTTCTTCCCTTTCCTATGCCAAGGCGGCCGGGGAACTTCCGGCAGAGGTCTTAGCTTGGGCGCGTGACTACACCGGAGAGGGCTTGGAATCTGGGGGGGCACATGGCACGATGGTGGCCGAGATCGTCCACGATATGGCCCCTAAGGCTAGATTGTACTTGGCGAGGATCGGGGACGAGGTCGACCTGGGTCAAGCGGTAGAGGACTGCATTCGCAAGGGTGTCGACATCATCGTCCACTCGGTGGGTTGGGTAAACACCAACTTCGGCGATGGAACCGGTGTGATCGCAGACATTGCAAAGCGGGCTACTGCAGCCGGGATATTATGGGTTAATGCAGCTGGCAACCACGCTTGCCGGCATTGGATTGGTCCAGGTTGGGATGAGGACGGCGACGGATGGGTGGAATTCAACCCGGGACTCGAATCTTTGGAGCTCACGGTGAATACCCCTGGGCAGGTAAGACTCGCGCTGACCTGGGCTGATTGGCCCCACGCCTCCGCCGATCTTGACCTGTTCTTATTCGACCAACAGGGTAGGGTGTTGGCAACCTCGCAAAATCGGCAGACAGGCTGGGAGCCGCCTACGGAGGACATCAGTTGTTGGGTGGACCCCGGCCGCTACCAGGTGAGGGTAAGGATCGTGCATGCTCATCGACACCTGGAGCTCGAGCTCTTCAGCCTAGACCATGATCTGACCCCGCATGTCTCGGAGAAGAGCATCATGGCGCCGGGCAATGTGGAACAGGTCGTTACCGTGGGGGCGATCTATTGGCAAAATTGGGGAACAGGACCACTGGAAACATTCAGCTCCCAGGGTCCAACTAATGACGGTCGGCTGAAGCCCGATGTCATGGGCCCGGATGGAGTTTGCACCTTCTTGTCCCCCAGTTTCTTCGGCACCTCGGCTGCTGCGCCTCACGTGGCCGGCGCAGCAGCACTCCTCCTGGCGCAGGCCCGACGAGTGGGGAGCGATTTGAACCCAGGTGCGCTGCGCGGCCTCCTGACAAAGAACGCGGTGGACATGGGCCCACCTGGCCCTGACCCAACTTATGGGGTGGGCAGAACACAGTTGATATTTGAGCATGCGTGGGCCGAACGGAAGGTGATCACCACGATCCTTAGTGATCGTGTGGTCCAAGGGGATGAATTCCTCGTAGAGGTCTTGGTGCGGATGCCCTTGACTCAACTGGGAGGGCTTGTGTTGCAGGAGCAGCTCCCGGCGGGCCTCCAGGCAACCCCGCTCACAGGTGATGGGGCTTCTGTGGTTGTGACAGACGATGGCCAAACACTCACCTGGCACTGGCCTATATTGGACCCAGGTGAAACGCGAACAATCACTTATAAAGTATCTGTGGCCCCTGACCAGGACATAGGGCGCTATAACATCAACGGGAAAGTAAACGGAGAGCCTGTCATCGGGGTGGAAAGCATCGAGGTGGTTAGACCACTCCCAGTGGCGGAGGCGGTGAGCCGTTGGCGGGTCGATTTGGAGAGAATTGACCTGGAA
>CAZRSI010000384.1:0-1693 GCA_964602575.1 uncultured Anaerolineae bacterium | reverse complement strand
GAGTGTGATATAATAGAAAGCGGGCAAAAATGTTTCACGTGAAACACTCTGCGGACGATGGTTAGAATCTGCGATTACGAGGACAGCTCATATCGGACGGACTTTTGGGAGGGGCAGGGGCGGGAATACGAGGACCTGGCGGAACGCATCGCCCTGCGGAAACTCTTACCCCCCGCTGGCGCTCGCTTGGTGGACATCGGGGCTGGCTTTGGCCGCCTGGTGGACCTGTACGACGGCTACCAGAAGGTTGTCTTGCTCGATTACTCCAAATCCATGCTGCGCCAGGCCCAGGAGCGATGGGGGCGAGCCGAGAAGTACATCTACGTGGCCGCCAATCTGTACAACATGCCTTTCGTGGACTCCCTATTCGACACCACGGTGACGGTGCGGGTGCTGCACCACGTGCAAGACATCCCCGCCGCCTTGCGAGAGGTTCAACGGGTGCTCAAGCCGGAGGGAATCTACGTGCTGGAATACGCCAACAAACGTCATCTCAAGGCTGTCCTGCGCTACCTGTTGGGCCGCCAAGGCTGGAGCCCCTTTGACCATGAGCCCTACGAGTTCGTCGAACTCAACTACGACTTCCATCCGGCCTGGATGGGGGCTCGCCTGAGGGAGGCGGGTTTCGCCATCGGACGGGAGCTGGCCGTCTCCTCCTTCCGCCTTCCCCTCCTCAAGCGCCTGATCCCACCCTGCCTCCTGGCCGCCCTGGACGGGCTGCTGCAGGAGCCCACAGCCTCGTTGAAGCTGGCCCCCAGCGTCTTCGTCCGGGCCAGAGCGGAAAAGGAGGATGTCCAAGCTGATGTCCGAGGCTTCTTCCGCTGCCCAGGCTGTCACGGCACCGACCTGGTCGAGTCGGAGGAGGCGTTGACCTGCCGGGGCTGCGGCCGGAGATGGGCCATAGACGACGGCATCTACGATTTCAAACAGCCCGTCGCCCGCTGAGTTGGCTTGCAGGAAACGGCCAGGTGTAGTATACTTACATTGCGTCCAGTTCTTTGCCCTTGTCGTTGATCGCAACTCCTGGGGGTGGGTGTTTTCTCAGTCCTGCCCCTGCGAGAAGAAATCCTCAAGGACGGTATTAGGCTATGAGCACTGAGGAACGGCGTGCAGAAGGAGAGAGGAAGGGAGGCGTTGAGATGGCCACACGAACCTTTATAGCGGTTCTCCATAGAGAAAATGACCTGTATGTTGCAGAATGTCCCGAAGTTGGGACGGTTAGCCAGGGATATACTATTGAGGAAGCCATTGCCAATCTGAAGGAAGCCACAGAACTTTACCTGGAAGAGTTTCCCTTGCCTGAAGTCACCAGGCCCTTGCTGACCACCTTTGAGGCAATGGTGTATGCCTAAGTTGCGTAGAGTATCAGGGCGGGAAGCCATTCATGCCTTAGAGCGATTAGGCTTCGAGCAGGTGCGGCAGCGAGGCAGCCATGTCGTACTCAAGAGGCAAACGCCGGAAGGCGCTGTTGGATGCGTGGTGCCTCTGCATCGCGAACTGGCAATTGGAACATTGCGGGGCATTCTGAGACAGGCCAAGGTGTCGCCAGATGAGTTTATGGAAAACCTGTAGCCACCCTGGAATCCATAGGGCTGAAGTTGGATCCGACGACAGGCAAATTAGAATTCACCAGACCGAAAGGAACGGCATATTTCATCAAAGGAGGTCACGTTCATGAGAGTTTCTTGCTTAC
>CAZRSI010000383.1:0-1701 GCA_964602575.1 uncultured Anaerolineae bacterium | reverse complement strand
CAGCTATACGCCCACGAGATCAAGGGAGCGGATCAATACCTTTTGGGCGTAATGGCGAGCGCTACAGTTGTAGCGCAACTCGTTTTCGGCATTCCTGTGGGCCGACTGGCGGATAAAATTGGGAGAAAGCGCGTTATCTATTTGCTCACACCGCTGTGGTATGCTTCTAACCTTTTTCTTGCTTTCTCTCCTGGCCCGATCGCGCTGGTGTTATCGGCGGCTCTTTTGGCTTTTTATACCATCTCCTCTGGCGCTACCAGCGCCATGACCCTGGAACTTCTTCCGCTTGAGCAGCAAGGAAAGTGGGGAGGGCTGCTTGGCCTGTTTACGGGGTTGGTCACGATTCCTGCCCCCATCATCGGGGGGTTTATATGGAGGGAGCTTGGCCCTATGTACGTCTTTATCATTCCCATAGTTTTCGACCTCTTCTTTAGAGTCCCTCTGTTGGCCACAGTACCAGAGACATTGGGAACGGAACATCCCATTCAGAAGGAAGGTTAGCGTAGCGGTGGCTTACAGGAGGTATTGAGTATGGAGAAAATCCGCTTAACGGCGCTAGCCAGCGGCACGGGCTGAGCGTCCAAGATGGGCCCTGAGCCCTTGGCGCAGGTCGTGCGCCCTCTGGGCGGGATGTTTCCCGCCAAAGAATATCCTAACCTGCTCGTCGGCCTGGAGGTGAGCGATGACGCTGCCGTCTATCGCATCAGCGATGAACTGGCCATTATCCTGACCCTTGACTTCTTTGCGCCCGTCGTTGACGATCCCTACGACTACGGTGCCATCGCCGCTGCCAATGCCATGAGCGATGTGTACGCCATGGGCGGTGAGGTAGTCTTGGCCCTCAATATCTGCGGCTTCCCCATTGACCTTCCCTCGGAGATGGTCAGCGAGATCCTGCGGGGAGGGGCTGAGAAGATCGCTGAAGCCGGAGCTGTCCTGGCTGGGGGTCATACGGTGATAGACAAGGAGCCCAAGTATGGCCTGGCCGTGGTAGGCTTTGTCCATCCCAACCATATCGCCACCAAGGCCGCGGCGAAGGCCGGCGATGTGCTGGTCCTGACCAAGCCCTTGGGCATGGGCATCATCGCCACCGCGCTCAAGGTAGGGGTCGCCGAACCGAGTCACGTGAGGGCAGCGGTGGAGGTGATGAAGACGCTGAACCGAAAGCCTGCCCGGTTGATGCAGCAGGTGGGTATAGACGCTGTTACCGACATCACTGGCTTCGCCTTGCTTGGCCACGCCCAGGAAATGGCCGAAAAAAGCGGGGTGGGGATAGTTCTCAGTCTGAAGAGTTTGCCTTTCTTGGAAGGGGCGAAAGGGTATGCCGAAAAGCAAATCTTCCCCGCCGGCGCTGGCCGGAACCAGAAGTGTTATGCCCCGCATGTTCGCTTTGTACCTTCCGTCCCCGAGTGGATGCAGATGCTGCTCTACACGCCGGAGACCTCCGGCGGCCTGCTCATCGCCGTTCCAGAGAAGAAGCTAGGGGAGCTCACCGCGCTTTTCGACCGAGAAGGGCAATCCTACTGGGTCATCGGGCGCGTCGTGGAGGGCGAGGGTATAGAAGTGACTTAACGCTGCCCGGGCGGTGCTGGCAAAAGTGGATTCCATCAGGGAAGATGTCTGGCGCAGGTTCAATCGGCCACACCGCACTTTGCAATTAGCCTCAAATTTAGATGGGATGCTCGAATTTGCGAAAACTTA
>CAZRSI010000382.1:0-1715 GCA_964602575.1 uncultured Anaerolineae bacterium | reverse complement strand
GAGTTGTCTATCGGGCTTGCGCAGCGAAGCCTGGGGAGCTTGAGGGGTACCCCCCTCAACCCCACTTTTTCCTCCTCAAGGCGGAGCTGTCTGGGCCAATGCCCCATACTGGCGACGAGAAGAGAGATATTGGGAGGACACCCCCCACACCCCCGACCTGCTGCGCAGGCCCTGGCTATTTCCATTGAGAGGCGATTTATGGTACAATATTCAGCGATAGATACCGGGAAGAAGTAGAATGCGAGAAGAGCTGAGGAAACTACCCAGTGTGGACAGGCTGCTACAAGAGGAGGAAGTTCGGGCCCTTTACCAGAAATACGGACACGCCTTGACGGTGGAGGCCATCCGCCAGGCGCTGGACCTGGCTCGACAGAGCATCCTGGCCGGCCAGGTGTGTCCCTCGACCGATGAGCTAGTTCAGGTGACAAGGGTCAAACTGGAGACACGGCTGCGTCCCACTTTGCGCCCGGTGATCAACGCCACCGGGGTGATCATTCACACCAACCTGGGCCGAGCTCCGCTGAGCGCTGAGGCCCGGGCGGCCATGGAACTGGCCGCCCGAGGCTATACCAACCTGGAGTACGATCTGGAGGCCGGTAGACGTGGCACCCGGTACATCCACGCCGAGGAGCTTCTCTGCCAGTTGACGGGAGCTGAGGCTGCGTTGGTGGTCAACAACAACGCCGGAGCGGTTTTGCTGATCCTTACGACTTTGGCCCGTGGTAGAGAGGTGATTGTGTCCCGAGGGCACCTGGTAGAAATCGGCGGTGGCTTTCGCCTGCCAGCGGTGATGAGCCAGAGCGGAGCGCGCCTGGTGGAAGTAGGTACCACCAATCGCACCTACATTTGGGACTACGAGGAAGCGATTACCGAAGAAACGGCCCTTCTCATGCGCGTCCATCGCAGCAACTTCCGACTGACCGGTTTCGTTTACGAGCCAGAGCTGAGCCAACTGGTGGAGCTGGGGGAAAAGAGAGGCTTGCCAGTGGTAGACGACCTGGGAAGCGGTGCCCTCCTCGACACCTCGGCCTACGGCCTGGCCCACGAGCCAATGCTTCAAGAGAGCGTGGCCCAGGGAGCGGCCTTGGTCTCAGCCAGTGGCGACAAACTCCTGGGCGGGCCTCAGGCGGGCATCATCGTTGGGCGGAAGGATCTCATCGCTCAACTGAAGCGTCACCCCCTGACCAGAGCCCTGCGGGTGGATAAGACCACCATCGCCGGCCTGCAGGCGACCCTGCTTCATTACCTGAAAGGGGAGGCTGAGGAGAAAATACCCGTTTGGCAGATGATCGCCATGCCCCTCGAGGCGATCGAAAGCAGGGCCAGGAGCTGGGTGGAAAAGCTGGCGAAAACAGGAGTCAGCGCCCGGATAGTAGAGGGGCGGTCAACCGTGGGCGGCGGTAGTCTTCCTGGTGAGACGCTGCCCACCAAGCTGGTGGCTATCCAGGCGGACTCTCCGGATCAGTTGGGGCGGCATCTGCGAGCTGGCAATCCCCCGGTCATTGGACGCATCGAAAACGATCTCCTTCTGCTCGACCCGCGCACGGTTCGCCCTGAAGAAGACGATGTGCTCATTGAAACTATGAAAAGGGCTTTTGGAGCCAACCTCTCCTAGCCCCTCCTGTTGGGATAGGAGAGGTAAGCAACGGACAGCAAATATATTGGACTTTGGACAAGTAAAAACGACCGGTCATAGAAAGATCGGTTGGCAAAAA
>CAZRSI010000381.1:0-1730 GCA_964602575.1 uncultured Anaerolineae bacterium | reverse complement strand
ATGTTTATAAACTGCTAACCAGTTTCACCAGCACACGGCGGCGGCGCGGCCCATCGAACTCCGCCAGGAAAATCCCCTGCCACGTGCCTAACACCAAGCGGCCATCCTCCACTGGGATCGCCTGGGAAGAGCCCACCAGACTGGCTTTGATATGGGCCGCCGCGTTGCCCTCCGCATGGCGATAGTTATCGTTCCAGGGCACGATTTTATCCAGCTCCATCAGAATATCTGCCCGCACAGTAGGATCCCAGTTCTCATTGACAATCACGCCCGCCGTGGTATGTGGCACGAAGACGTAGCAGATTCCGCTTTGCAGCCCACTCTCCCCCACAACTCGCTGTACTTCCGCCGTGATATCCACCAACTCAGCCCGCGACTTGGTGTTGATCTCCAACTGAGCAATCATCATCACCCCCCGAGTGCTCTCAAGTTCCCCTAAGTCCCCCCAAGTTCCTCTGAACTTGAGAGAACTCAGAGGAGCTCGATGTGTTAGTTTCTTCCTCCTGCATAAGAACCAACGCCACAGCGCCCAAGAGGCCCACGTCGTCACCCAGGGCAGCGGGCACAATGGGCGTGTTTTCCCAGTAACGGCTGGTCATGGCTCGTTCGCGCACTGTTGCCCGGATAGGCTCGAAAAGTAGAGCGCCGGCCTTGGCTACACCCCCTCCAATGATGATCAAGCTGGGATTGAAAAGGTGTAGCAGGTTGACGATGCCGACACCGATGTAGAATCCGGCCTGACGGAAAAGCTCAACGGCTACAGGGTCGCCCGCCTGAGCCGCCTGGCTGACCACCTTGGCCGTGATCTTGTCCAGATCACCGTCAACCAAATCGGAGATTTTAGTCACAACGCCAGTTTTGATGAGCTGTATGGCGCTTCGGGCAATGGCAGGGCCCGCAGCCAGAACCTCCAGGCAGCCAACATTCCCGCACTTGCAGCGAGGGCCATTGGCCTCGAGGGTCTGGTGGCCCACCTCGCCCGCCAGGCCGTGAGCTCCCAGCAAGAGCCTGTTGTCCACGATGATCCCCCCGCCGATGCCGGTGCTCACGGTGATGTAGATTAGATCGGCCACGCCCCGGCCCACCCCAAAGCGCTGTTCCGCCAAAGCGGCCAGATTCGCGTCGTTGCCGACGTAGACGGGCAAACCGAATTCCTCTTCCAGCAAGTCCTTTAGAGGCACATTCTCCCAGCCGGGGAGGTTGGGCGCCTCCAGGATAACTCCCTTCCAGGGATCCAAAGGCCCTGGCGCGGCTACGCCGATTCCCCGTATCGCCCCTCGGTCGGCTGAGTCCATCACCTCGTGGATGGCTCCTTTGATGCGGCTCATGACTGCTTCCATCCCCTCCTGAGCCAGGGTCAGATAACTGGTGCGATGGAGAATATTCCCCTCCCTATCCACCAGTGCCGCTCGGGTTTGGGTGCCGCCCAAGTCCACACCGATGATCAATCCTTCCACGATAGCCTCCTCCTAGCTGATCTGGCTGCATCTAAGAGTCTATCCGAAAAACCAAGCGGCTCGACGGCGAGGACGCCCTGCCTGAGCATTTTCCGGATATGCACTCAGTACAGCTTCCGGAAGTTTGCCCAGCCAGCACGGAGCTGAAGACCCCTTAGCCCCGCGCCCTCTAGGTACCGAAGCGAGGTTCCTGAGTGTCAAGGACGGCGGACTATAAGTATACCATGCTTTCGCTGCTTGCGCCAGCGTTGGCTACTCAATGGGCCTGCGCAG
>CAZRSI010000380.1:0-1738 GCA_964602575.1 uncultured Anaerolineae bacterium | reverse complement strand
AGAAATCCCCCAGGTTCCCCTGAGTTCCCGTGAGGCCAGGGAACTCGGTGGAACTTAAGGGAACTTGGCGGAACTCTAATGGTCTTCTCTGCAGTTATTCTTCCACTATCTCGATCTGCGCTGGCTCCTCCACAATGATCTCCGGCGCGCCCTGGTATTCCCTAACCAGGCCGGTGACCCGCACCAGCTTTCCAAGAAAGAGCTCCTCCGGCGGTGCGGGGAACTTATCCCGATCAGCGGCGAAGATCACAGCCTTGAAATACATGCGATAATCCTCGTGGAAATCCAGGAAGACCACCTTGCCTGAGTTGTAGGTCTGAACAACCCTGCCTTCCACCGTTACAATTTGGCCGTAATAATTCGCGGCGTCCTGCCAGGAAACCACCACAACCTCGGTGGGAACAGAGGTGATCTGGACAGCCGTCGGGCTGGGTGCCACCGCCGATGGGGTGGGAGTGGCCAGTGGTTGAGTGGGGGTTGGCGGTAGTTGAGTAGGTGTGACTGGTCGGGTGGGGATAACTGTCGGTTGGATGAGAGCGGCTGCCGGTTGAGGAGGGGCAGCGGTGGGACAGGCCGGGCAGGGTGGACAGGAGGTATCCACCGCCATTTCGATCTGAGAAGGGTCGTTGACGATGATCTCCGGTGCTCCTTGGTATTCCCTGATCACCCCCGTCACGCGCACCAGTCGACCCAGGTATAGTTTCTCAGGTGGTTCTGGAAACTTCCCCCAGTCGTCGGGAAAGATGACCACTTTGAAGTAGGTCGGGTATTCCCGGTGGAAATTCAAAAACACGGCTTTACCGGAGTTGTACGTTTCAACTATAGTGCCCTCCACTGTCATCGTTCGTCCGTAGTACTGGTCGGCATCCTTCCAGGAGATGACATTGTCCTTCGGGCCGCTGGGCCAAAGAAGCATGGATGAGGTGGAGGCTGGCGTGTAAGTGGGGTATGGAGTATAAGTGGGATAAGGGGTGTAAGTGGGGCAAGAGCCCAGGCCAACCGGTGCTCCGCAGCCCGTTACTCCGCTTGCAGCCATCAGAGCGATAGTCACGATAATCAGAAGAACTCTTCCCATGGGTTTTCGTTATCCCTTCCTCCTCGACGTTGTTGCCATTATAGCAGAAAGAGCAAGTTCGGTCAAGAACTGCACTCCAAGGCTTGCACAGCAAAGCCCAGGGGAGCCTTCGTCCCGCTCAGGACAGGGCTGAATGGGCCAATGCCCTACATTGGAGGCGAGAAGAGGAGATATTGGGGCGCTGAGAGATATTTGGACTGGAGAGGTTGGGCTTGACCTTTCTTGAGTTTTTTAGTAAAATAAAAGTAGTACAGAAGCCCGCAAGCTTCTGGCTCATGATCCATGCCCCCATCGTCTAGCGGTCTAGGACACCACCCTTTCAAGGTGGCGGCAGGGATTCGAATTCCCTTGGGGGCACTTCAGGTCGCCGCGAAGTGCGGCGGCCAAATCATGGAAGAGAGGCTGGAACCAAGGTTTTGGTACAGCCTTTTTTATTTCCCCATCGAGTCCCACTTCGATTCTCTCAAAGGCAGCATTGATAGCGCGCTTCTGCTGTTCTTGAGTACCTTGAGCCAACATCTCCGCTAGGGTGTTGAGTTTGGCGAGGATACCTTCAATATCATAGTCTACAGGGCCTAGTTTTGCTTCCCATTCAGCGATTTGAGTCTGAATAGTAGCTTTGCGGGCCTTGTACTCCTCTCGGTTCATATCCCCCTCGAGATA
>CAZRSI010000379.1:0-1755 GCA_964602575.1 uncultured Anaerolineae bacterium | reverse complement strand
CCTGTGGCCTTTTTGTTTGCCCACTAAACCGAGCGTGTTATGGAGGGAGCTATGAGGCCGAAAATGCGAATCTTGCTGCGCAACTTTGTGATCGAGTTGACCGTGTATGGGGTCGTGGCCACTGCCTACGTCGTTGTGGTGTTACGGCTGCTGAGTGAGCCTTTGGTTCGGCTCTTCAGTAGCAACCTGACTGCCTACGCACTTACTGGGCTGATCCTGATTCTTGTTCAAGGTGTGCTGTTGGACATCGTCACCTCTTTCCTCCTCGACCGTCTCCGGCTGGGATAGCTGGAGTAGGAACGTTCAACGATGGAATTTCCTATCGCCGGGGTAGAGGTTAACCCGTTTCTGCTGGCTGGCATCGGGTTTCTTGTAGGCATCATGAGCGGATTCTTCGGCGTCGGTGGCGGTTTCATCGCCAGCCCCCTGATGTTCTGGGCCGGAGTGCCCATGAACTTCGTTGTGGGCACAGATCTGGCTCACATGACGGGCAAATCTATCGTAGCCGCTAGGCGCCACCGCGCTTTAGGCCATGTAGACATTAAGTTGGGCCTGGTTATGGTTGGGGGCACTATCCTGGGTGTGGAGTGCGGCGCACAGGTGATTGAGGTGCTGAAAACCCTTGGCGTAGTAGACGTGGTGATTGGATGGGCCTATGTCATCATTCTGCTCACTGTTGGTGTTTTCACTGTGTGGGAAAGTCTGCGAGCCCTACGCATAGTCCAAGACGATAGCCTCGAGGTTCAAGACACAGTAGGATTTGCAGGCATCGCCCGGCGCGTGCATATCCTTAACTTGCCACCGATGATCTCGTTTCCCACATCAGGCGTTGCTTCTATATCTTTATGGGTCGTGCTAGGGGTCGGATTTGTCACTGGTTGTCTGGCTGGCACTTTGGGAGTGGGAGGTGGCTTTATCCGTATGCCCATGCTGGTCTACGTGGTCGGTGTCCCCACCCACATGGCTGTGGGCACCGATCTCTTTGAGATAGTGATCTCAGCCGGCTATGGCTCGCTAACCCACGCCCTTAAGGGCAACGTAGATGTGCTTATGGCCCTGGTTATGCAGACCGGGGCTGCTCTTGGGGCACAAATCGGGGCAGTATCCACTCGCTTCTTCACTGGGCCCCGTATCCGCTTGCTTTTCTCAGGTCTGCCCTTGCTAGGAGCAGCGATGATGTTGATCCGATTGCTGGGCGCCGGCTTGATCCCCTTCTGAAGCTATCGAAAGGGAGAGAAAGCGTGAGAATCCTGCTCTGTATCGCTGGCATGCCCTATGCTGAAGCTACAATCTCCTTTGGCTGCTTGATTGCTCGCTTTATCCAAGCTGTAGTTACCCTGCTCCATGTCATGCCCTGCGAGGAGGGACGAGGCTCAGGAGAGAGGGCATTGATTCTTGCTCGCGAGATGCTGGTGGGCTTATCAGTTGATACGAAGCTTCGCCAGGGCAATCCCATCGAGAACATCCTAGCAGAGGCACGGGAGGGAGGCCACGACTTGATAGTGATAGGGGCGCGTCACAAGGTTGGGTTGGCCCAACGCTTCCTGGGTTCAGTAGCCCAGACGGTTGTCCGTCGTGCTCCTGTCTCGGTTCTGGTTGTTCGTCAGCCCGGCCCGGATCTCCATCGCATCCTTATCTGCACCATAAGACTTACATCCCATTCAATCTAAAGCCAGGAGGTTGATTACATGGCCAGGAAGCAACTGGTTCGCACTCTGGGCCTTCCCCAGATCTTAATGCTGGGCATTGGTGGCA
>CAZRSI010000378.1:0-1757 GCA_964602575.1 uncultured Anaerolineae bacterium | reverse complement strand
AAGCAGGCCGGATACGTTGCGGGCTTTGTCTGACAACTGAAGATGTAGTATAATCATAGTGAGAACCAGGAGGGAGCAATGACCAAAGCAGCTTTCATCTGTTCGCCAGGTTTGTGGCATAGTGGCCACGGGGCAACCCACCCCCTTAAACCAGCGCGGTTGCAGCGTACGTACGAGTTGTTGGCGGCTTACAGGGCTTTCGATGGCCAGGAGTCCATGCTGGTGCAGCCACGGCAGGCAACACCTGAGGAACTGGGTCTCTTCCACACTGAAGAGTACGTAGAAGCGGTGCGTAGCCTGAGCCAGGGTGAGAGGAGGTTCAATCCCAGGCGCTACAACTTTGGTCCAGGAGACAATCCCATCTTCCCTGAGATGTATGAAACGGAAGCGCTGAAGGTCGGATCTACCCTGGTGGCGGCGGAGTTAGTAACCTCAGCTCAGGTAGACGTGGCCTTCAGCTTCAGTGGGGGGATGCACCATGCCGGCCCCGCCTTCGCCTCAGGCTTTTGCGTCTTCAATGATGCCGCCGTGGCCATTCACTGGCTGCTGCAAAAGGGCCTGCGAGTGGCCTATATTGACATTGATGCCCATCACGGCGACGGAGTGCAGGACGCTTTCTACGAGACGGATCAAGTGCTCACTATTTCCCTCCACGAATCGGGTCTGTATCTGTTTCCCGGCACGGGGTTCGTCGAGGAGATAGGAAAGGGTGCAGGGCGTGGATACGCCGTGAATCTCCCCCTTGCCCCTCACACCAACGACGAGGTTTACCTCTGGGCTTTTGAGGAGATCGTGCCTCCTTTGGTGAGGCGTTTTCAGCCCGACATCGTGGTCAGCCAGTTAGGAGTAGATACCCACTACCGGGACCCGCTTACGCACCTTTGTCTGACCACATTTGGTTATACAGCCGCTGTGACAACCATTAAGCAACTGGCGCCGCGCTGGCTAGCCTTGGGCGGCGGAGGATATGACATAGATGTAGTAGCCCGGTCCTGGACTTTGGCCTATGGCATCATGTCGGATCAGGAATTTCCCGACGAATTGCCCGCTGCTTATGCGGAGAAATATGGTCAGGGCCGATTGCGCGATCAGGAAAAGCCCCACATTCCCGCCGCATCCAGAGAACGAGCTCGCCGCTATGCCGAAGCCGGCGTGGCCTCTCTAAAAAACCTGCTGGGACTTTAGCCCACTTTAAGCAATTCACGGAGATCATCCAAATCCACTCGCGAGGTTAAATCTATGGAGAGGGGAGAGACGGAGACCACTCTATCTTTCACCAAGGCAAAGATGTCTGAGTCTGGCTCTAACGTATCGAAGTCTATTCTAACTTCGTAGTCAATGGTGCTTACCCCTGATGATTTGGCATGGTGGCTCTGGACAGGGTGAAAATATCTCTGCCGCGAGAGCCTAGTCAATCGCCAGGGAGTTTGCTCGGTTGCGTTTTTAGGCACATCTATCTTCAGGACATCCACATCGGGTGGGAGCTTAACTGAAAAGAGGCGTTGGGCAAATACTCGGGTAAAGAAAGCTGCTGCTGTAAAGTCTATGTCATGGGAAAGATTGCGATGATACTCCTTCTCCGTTTCCAGGGAAACAGCAAGGCTGGGGATACCGAAGGCCGCTGCTTCCAGGGCCGCACCCACGGTTCCGGATACGGTTACGCCTGTGCCAGGATTTTCGCCATAATTGATGCCGGAGATGGCTAAGTCCGGTTTCTTTGGAGCCACTTCCACCAGGGCATACAGAACTGCCTGGAC
>CAZRSI010000377.1:0-1758 GCA_964602575.1 uncultured Anaerolineae bacterium | reverse complement strand
GCAAATTGCGTGACTTCCTTCTGGAACAGGAGGAACTTTTACCTTCTCGCTACCGTCTTAAGAACGAGTGAGCTTCTGGAGTGGAGTGAGCCCTCTGATCGCCGAAGGTCTCCGACCGAGGCGAAAAGGGCTCGGTCAGGAGACCTTCGCCCATCACGTGAGTTTTTAGAAGTGGAGTGAGTGATGTTTCGTCGCCTGTTCAAGTCAGAGCATCAACATATCGAAGATCTGCTATCCGCCTACCTGGATGGAGAGCTCTCGAGCCAGGAGAGGGCCAGAGTGGAGAAACACCTGGCCCGCTGCGCCGCTTGCGCTCAGAACCTATATACCCTGCGGCAGACCGTGGCTCTCCTGGGGCAGTTGCCGCCCGTGGCTGTGCCCCGCTCCTTCGCTATCCGTCCTGCCCAGGTGGCTGAACTTTCCAGTGTCTTCCAGATAAGGCGGAGATATGCTTACCTGAGAGCTGCCACCGTTTTGGCGACTGTTCTCTTCGCTGTGGTAGTAGCTGGCGATGTCCTTCTTACTGGTTTGGCTCCTTACTCGGCTCCGGCCGGGGCCCCTGAGGCGATAGTGCGGGAGGTGCCGGCTGTGGTAGAGACCGTGGTAGTCGAGAAGGAGGTGCCGGTTACCACCGGGGTGGAGAAAGAGGTATTGGTCAAGAAAAAGGCCGCCCCCCAACTTACGCCCCTACCTGCCCCTGCCGAGGTGACAGAAGAGACAGGTGCACTACAAAGGGTAGCTACTCCGGCGGTGGTGGGCAGGGAGATGGCCCCAGGTGCTGGCGTGTCGGCTACGCCCGAAATAAAGGCTCTGGTTGAGGCTCCGCGAGCTCCCGACGAGGAGCGGATTGAAGCCACGCCAGCCCCAATGCCGCCGCCAGCGATTGCTACTCACGCCGTCCCCACCCTCACAGCCGTAGTCGAGGCTCTGCCAGCAACACCGTCAGTCCGGAAGCCCGCTTGGTGGGCCGCTGTCCGTCCCGGCAGACCAGAGTTGGTGATTCTGCGCGTCGTCGAAGCCGGCCTGCTGGCGCTAGTCCTCGTTCTGACCATAGCCACGCTGGTTGCCAGACGCCGCAAAGTTGCTAAGTGAAACCACCCGTAAATTCGCTCCGAGTTTCTATCTCTCTGTCTCGCTCTCACTGGATCGTCAGATCCAGCGGTTTAGCTGCGGACTTGGCCATCCACAGCGAGCTGAGGAAAGCGAACAACCACTTTGCAGCGATATTGCTTGCGCCGGACCTTAGTCCGGCGGTCTTTCCAGGGCGCGGTCACAATTCACCCCGCGATTCAAGGGGCGGAGAACGCTCTTGCTCAAAAGAGAATTCCGACCAGAAAACGAATACCTTTACAATCGCTCCGGTCCGGTGCGCTGGATCATCTCCCACCTCCTGCGCTATCCCCTCTTCCCCCTGGTTACGATCCTGGCAGCTATCCTGAACAATGGGTTCTACAGCTACATCCAGGTCTTCGTCGGCCGGGCCTTTGATCTGATCACCACCCCCGGCTGGCAGACCGCCTCGCTGTTGGCGCTGGCGGCCAGCGTGATGGGGTCGGCCATTGGGCAGGGCCTGACAGGACTGGCGCGCAACTTCTCCATCGAATTCGTGGCCCAGCGCATCGAACGGGACGCCCGCGACGAACTCTACATCAGCCTGCTGGGCAAGAGCCAGACCTTTCACAGCCGGCAGCGCATCGGCGACATCATGGCCCGCGCCACCAACGACGTGCGCATGCTCAACCTGATGTTCAGCCCCGG
>CAZRSI010000376.1:0-1767 GCA_964602575.1 uncultured Anaerolineae bacterium | reverse complement strand
GGCGCGCATCTCCCGCAGGTCCTGGGCGATGTCCTCCGGGTCCCAATGGGTCCATATCTCCACGGCGGTATGCCGCGGCCAGTAGTTCACCCCGATGGGGTGGATTGGTTGTCCATGTCGGTCACACAATCGGTTGGGGCACATGGTGTTCTCCGCAAATTAGTCTCGTTCCCGGTGGATTGCCAGCTCCAGCGGGTGGCGGGGATCTGGCGATCCCCTTTGAGTAATGTCTAATGCTTCTCTAAAGCCGAAGCGGCGGCAAAGAGGAAACGGCAATGTCATCCGGGGCCAGCCGTTGCCCTTGCGCGTTCCAAACCCGAATCACTTTCTCCTGCCCCGGGAAGAGGTCGAAGTAGTTGTCGCTGAAGCGGGTGCCCTCCACCGGCACCGTTAGCTTCACGAAATAGGCGTAGACACCGCTGGCGACCCGCACCTCGATGCCGCCATCAGTCGCCATCTTCTCCACTCGCAACCTTGCTGGTGGGCGCTTCAGGTCCTTGATGGGCATGAAGAAGTGGCGATTGTCGGGGAAGAGGCCATGGACAGAGTGGACGTAGAGGTAATGCTGCGCCGGGTTGCCGCTCAGGATGGATGTCGAGATGTGCGCGATCCGGCTGACGCCGTTGGCGGGCACGGCGATCTCCAGCTTCTCTTCGCGCAGCGTCTGGCCATCGAAGGTGCCCAGCCTCCACACAACTTCGTCGGTCACCTCGGCCAGGGTATCGTTGACAACCCAGAGGGAGACGCTGCCGTCCTTTTCGGCCTTGAAGGAGGCCATCACCGGAGCGTAAGCCCGCTTGGCGTAGAAGTAGCCGGCCTTGGGGAAAAGGTAGTAGTCCAGCACGCTCCAGCTCAGGCCCGGCCAGCAGTCGTTTAGCTGCCAGAAGAGGGTGCCGCTGCAGTGGAACTTGCGCCGCCGATAGTGCTCGATGCCGAATTTCAACCCCTCCGCCTGAGCGATCATGGAGAAGTCCACATATTGCTCCAGGGTCGTGGGCAGGCTGGTACAGGATGCCATCAGATGATTGCCTTTGTCCTTGGGCTCGTCCTTGTTACGATAGAGGAGCTCCGGGCTGCCCAACCGTAGGCCGGCAGCGGGGATGTTGCGCCGCAGCGTCTCCAACATCGGCGCGGCGTGTATGCCGAACTCGCTTACAAAACGAGCTAAATCTTCAGCGTAGTACTGGAAGGAAACGCCCTCCGGCGTGAAATTCCGCTCCGGGCGCTGGCCGAAGCGGCGGGGAAAGACCAGGCCGTGCCACACCTGCCAGTTGTGCCGGTTGCCTTCCCGCTCGTCGTTGTGGTCGTTGCCTCCGTAGGGGCTGGAGGGCCAGTAGAACCGCGTGCCGTCCAGTCGCTCGACGATAGGGGGTAGCAGTTCGTGGTTGATCCGCCAGCCGGGATAGCGATAGCCGGGCTGTTGCCAGTGAATCTGGTCGGCGATCCAATCGTTCTCGTTGTTGCCGCACCAGAGGGCGATGCAGGGGCGGTTGCGCAGCCTCCGTACCACCGCTTCTGCTTCCCATTCCACCTCGGCCATGAAATCGGGATCGTGGTCCGGATAGGGGGCGCAGGCGAACATAAAATCCTGCCAGACGAGGAGGCCCAGTTCATCGCATAGCTGGTAGAAAGCGTCCTTCTCGTAGATGCCGCCGCCCCAGACCCGCAGCATGTTCATATTGGCAGCCACGGCCAACTCCAAGAGTTCCCGATAGCGGCTTTCGTCCACCTGGCTGAGGAAGGAATCGGCCGGAACCCAGTCGGCGC
>CAZRSI010000375.1:0-1772 GCA_964602575.1 uncultured Anaerolineae bacterium | reverse complement strand
CGAAGGAAGCGCCTTGGGAGTAATCACCTGATAGAGCAGGTCCACGAACAGGGCTATGACGAGCTGGGGAAGGGGTAACATGATCAATAAGTGCGTGGCCCCCAAACCCGAGACAGTGAAACAACTTTGAACCAAGATCAAAGCCAGCATCGAGATCAAGAAAATAAACCTTGCCTTACTCGCTTCAGCTTTGCAATTGTAGAGTTTCAGCCACCTAAGCCAATTCCTGCGGCCGAAAAGGAGAAAAGCTATGCCCGCTACCGAAACACAGAACACGATCGGATACAAGTTATTACTGAATGAATCCCCATAGAAGCCAAACCAACTGCCCCTGATCAAGACCAGAAACGCCTTTATCTCGGTGAGCAGATTTCTGAACAGATCCAGGTTGTTCACCCCACGGTCGGTGGTGATCATGTTCTTCGCCAGTATTTTGATGGTGCCCCACGTTTTCAAATTATACCATATAAGCCCCCCCGCCCCCAGGCAAAAGGACAACAAACCCAATCCAATTTGCCTGGCATTCATGTTGAATGTCAGTATCCCCCAGATAATCCGACGGTCGGCCAAAGAGGACTTCGACGGCAGCGAGGTGAACTGAAGGATATAGTAGCTCAACGCCAGGGCAACGATGAACCAGAGGAATAGAAACTTCGCGTTGAGCCCCAAACCCAAAAGAAACGCGCCAGCGTACAGATACCAATCCGTCCTCCACCGATGCCACCGTAACAGACAAAGCAAGCTACCAGCAGCCATGAAGGTCATCACCGAGGTAACGTATATCCCCTGTCTACTCCAAAATATGAACGAGGGGTGAACCGCCAGCAAAAGCGCGGTTACGGCCGCTACCCGGCGATTGAAAAGGTCCCTGGCAAATAGATAGTAGAAGACAATGGTGAGACAGCCGAAGCAGATGGTCATCAACCGCAGGGAAAAGACGTTGACTCCCAGAAAGTAAAAGAAGGGAAGCATCAGATAGGTGCAGACAGTTCCCAGGTAGCTCATAATCATTACCGGGAACGTCCTTCCCCCAAGAGAGATGCTTACTCCGGTCCATACCTCCACTGGTTGTCCCAGCACAATCTGCATGGTCGGCACGACATCCAGCGCTTCATCGTAGTACAGCCCTGGAAGGTAGATATGGGGCACCGAGAGGCAGAAGAAAACCGTCGCAGCCAAGAGAGATATACCGATGTCTATGAGCCAGGTGCGGCGAGCAAGTATGTCCTGCATAACTCAAACCTTGTCAATACATGTTATTAGGAGGCTTGAAAGAGCTATCAGCGATGAAGAACCCGTCAATGTTTACCCCTCCGCCATCTACCCGGGAAACGAACTTCAGCCTGTGCTTGCCCTCTTCCACAGCCCCCAAAGGCAACTCCCGATACGCCCACTCATCAGCCTCATACCCCCAACCCCCTGTAGGCGGAAGGCTAAGACTGGGGCTGCCCCCAACCAATTGGTCATCCAGATATACATCTAACGCCGCGTCCGTTTGCCCTTCGCGGGCGTAGCGAAGGAACAGGACGGCGGAGGGCAGCTCTCGATAGAGGGAGACTTTGTACTCAACAAAGTCGCCTTTACTAGTCCCCCAGCCCATGCCCAGGCACTGATCATTTGACGCAGGGGCTTTAACATCTTTTGCCTCAGATCCAGCTTGTGAAACGAATGCCTCCCCCTCCTGCCAAAGGTAGTTTCTCAGAGACAAGGTCCCAAAACTCAGTTGGTACAGGACAACACTCGCATTTCGATATAGTGGATTTAGGTGCCTC
>CAZRSI010000374.1:0-1772 GCA_964602575.1 uncultured Anaerolineae bacterium | reverse complement strand
AGTTGGAAATCAAGCCGCTGATTGAAAGCTTGCTCTTCGTTGCTGATGAGCCAGTGGCTGTTGGACGCCTGGCATCGGCCATTGGTGTCAGCCGGCAGGCGGTGGAGGAAGCGCTGCGGGAACTGAATGAGGAATACGAGTGCCGGGGGCTGCGCCTTCAGCGCAAAGGGGAGCATGTTCAGATGGTCACCGCTCCCGAGGCAGCTCCCTACATAGAGCGGTTCCTGGATTTGAACATGAGCAGCAAACTCTCCCCCGCGGCGTTGGAGACCTTGGCCATCGTGGCTTACCAGCAACCTATCACCCGGGCTCAGATCGAGGCCGTGAGAGGGGTAAATTGCGACAGCGTATTGCGCACTCTAATCAGCAAAGGCTTGATCGAGGAGGTGGGGCGCTTGCCTCAGGCGGGTCGTCCCATCCTTTACGGCACTACCTTCGAGTTCTTGCAGCATTTTGGTCTGCGAAGCTTGGACGAACTTCCACCTTTGGAAGAGGAAGGGCCTGCAACCAGCTTTGAACGAATCCTGAAGGAGTAGCGATGGCCCATTTCTCCGTTTGAGATGTTTCCGTCCTACTGGTTAGCAGCAATGTGACCAGATGAGCTGGAATCCCTTGAAGTTTAGCAGTTTCTTGACACGGCTATGTGTTTATGTTACAATTTTGGCCCTGACTGTCAGCGCCTGCGCTCCACAGCCTCCACAGGAAGCGATTGCACTGGTGACGAGCGAAGTAGCTTCCTGGTGGTTCCCCTTGGAGGTGGCAAATATCCGAGTCACAAAGTCTCACCCTGTTGAGCTGACTGCGACTGACAGGGCCAACGGCATAGAGGAGATTTGGTGCATCGCCGTCACCCTGCTCGTTAATCGGGGCATCTGGGAGCATGACGACCGGTGGAAATGGGAGGAGCAAAAGCAAACCTGGCTGGCCAAAAAGCAATATGGCCAGTGGATAGTAGAGTTTTGCGAAGAAGGCTGTTAATGAAGACGGAGGCAAAATATGATCACAGCTAACGACTTACGCCGTGGAACCACCTTCGAGTTGGATGGTGAACTATACAAGGTGGTGGAGTATCAACACTCGTTTATCGGACGAGGCAGCGCTAACGTACGGGTCAAGATGCGTAACCTGCGGACAGGAGCGATCATAGATCGCACCTTCTCGCCCGAGGACCGCATTAACGATGTCCGCCTGGAGTTGCGGGAGGTGCAATACCTTTACAACGATGGCACTCTCTATTACTTTATGGACACCGAGACCTACGAACAACCAGCCCTTCCCGCTGAAGTCTTGGGCGATGCCGTGAATTACCTGACGGAGAACATGACCCTGCAGATCTCTACTTACGAAGGCGAACCGATAGATATAGTGTTACCCGTTACCGTTGACCTCAGAGTGGTCGAGGCTCCGCCAGGATTTGCTGGCGATACGGCCACTGGCGCCACCAAACAAGTCATCTTGGAAACGGGGCTCAAGATCAATGCTCCCCTCTTTGTTGAAGAAGGCGATATCGTCCGCGTAGATACCCGCACGGGAGAGTACATTAGCCGTCTGTAGCACCCACTTACTATCCGAAAAATGCTCACGGCGGACCTTAGTCCGCCGCTGGACTAAGGCCCAACGGGAGCGGGTGAGTAGTTACCTTTTCAGATAGGCACTCATTCCGCATTTACGAAAGGCCCGGTGATCTTCCCACGCATGTGGCAGAAGTTCGTGTTGTCATATTCATCGCCGCATCGTGGACGAACTGAACATGCCTGTGATATGGCACAGCG
>CAZRSI010000373.1:0-1774 GCA_964602575.1 uncultured Anaerolineae bacterium | reverse complement strand
CATATTCATCGCCGCATCGTGGACGAACTGAACATGCCTGTGATATGGCACAGCGATATGTTCCGCTACGCGGTAGAGATAGGCTCCTATAGAATCAAGGAGGAGAGTGGCTATGTCGTCTACCACCAATCAGACCATCTACAAACGCCCGGCGGAATTGCTGCAGAATCTGATCCGCTTCGATACCACCAATCCACCCGGCAACGAAGCGGAGTGTATAACCTACATCAATGGCCTGCTGACCGAAGCGGGTTTTGAAACCACTCTTCTCGCCAAATCCTCAAACCGCCCTAACCTGATCGCTCGCTTGCAGGGAAGGGGCACCGCGCCACCATTGTTGCTCTACGGGCACGTGGACGTGGTCACCACAGCCAACCAGAAGTGGACACATCCACCTTTTGAGGGCAAGATTGTAGACGGCTGTGTCTGGGGCCGAGGCGCTTTGGACATGAAAGGGGGCGTGGCCATGATGCTGGCCGCGCTCCTCAGGGCTAAAGCCGAAGGATTGACCCCCGCTGCCGACATTGTGCTGGCCATGGTGTGCGACGAAGAGGCGGGTGGCGACTATGGGGTTAAATACCTGGTGGAAGAGCACCCGGAGCAGTTCGAGGGCATCCGTTACGCCCTCGGAGAGTTCGGTGGTTTTCCGTTGTATGTCGGCCCTCGGAAATTCTACCTTGTCCAGGTCGCTGAGAAACAGATATGTTTCATAAAGGCGACCGTGCGCGGGCCGGGTGGACATGGATCCTTGCCTATGCGCGGTGGTGCCATGGCCAAGCTGGCCCGGTTGCTTCAGAGATTAGATCAACATCGCCTGCCAGTGCACATCACGCCGGTAGCTCGTCAGATGGTCGAGGCTATGGCTTCGGCTCTGCCGTTCCCTTTGGGCATTGTCTTGCGCCAGCTCGTCAATCCCATCCTGACAGACACGGTACTAAACCTGCTGGGCGAAAAAGGGCGGATGTTTGAATCCTTGTTCCACAACACAGTCAACGCCACCATGGTTCACGGAGGAGAGAAGGTCAACGTTATCCCCAGCGAAATAACCGTTGCCCTGGACGGGCGTTTGCTTCCGGGCTACACCCCGGACGACCTGATAGCTGAACTGCGGCCTATCATTGGCGATGAGGTGGAACTTGAATTGGTACGACACGATCCCGGCCCCGCTGAGCCGGATATGGGAATGTTCGACCTGTTGGCAGGCATCTTGCGCGAGGCTGACCCGGATGGCATTCCTATGCCTCTGCTGTTAAGTGGGACCACAGATGCTCGCTTCTTCTCACGGCTGGGCATTCAAACCTATGGCTACACTCCGATGAACTTGCCTCCGGAATTCAACTTCGCACAGTTGGCTCATGCCGCTGACGAACGCATCCCGGTGGATGCCGTGGATTTCGGGGCCAATGCGATTTACAAAGTATTGCAACGTTATGGGAAATCAGGCACGTAAATAATTCTCCAGACGTTCTTAACCCCTCCCATCCCCAGTGCTTGGCTATGGTTCGATAAGCCTATCATATGGCCGGCGACGAAGCCTTCCGCACCCCCAGACTTTCGCTGCGCATACCTGACTCCTGCAAGGTGGCCAGTGTAGGACCGCCAGGAGTTGTTTTGTGAGCTACCAGATGCGCCAGCTCTCTTCCGAGAGCCTATGGAAGTGTATCCCAACTATATTCAGTGGCAACATGAATGCAATGTCCACAGATATAGTGCTTTTGCGGAAAAGTATAGAGGCAACAATTGCGTCATAGGTTAGAATGTGATATAATTCATA
>CAZRSI010000372.1:0-1827 GCA_964602575.1 uncultured Anaerolineae bacterium | reverse complement strand
ACGAGAAAGTCCGACTTGTGGGTAATCACCAGTTTTGTCCGCTTGACCAGATGGAGCAAATGGTGTATCATATAAAAAACGGTGGAAATGTGAAAGGGATAGCAGGAGGATTCGCCCTGAGGGTAGTTGCAAGGGTACCGAAGCCAAATCGCCTGCGTGAACTGGCACGCACCTTCTGTCAAGTCATCTACGGGATGACCATTTACGAGATGGTGCGCGAGCTCAACAAAGAGCGGGCTAGTTTGGAGCACCTATTCATTTTGACTGTCTTCGGCGACCTGTTGGGCGTGCCTATCCTGCCCCCCTACTATTCTCTGCGCCTCCTCCCTTATATCGTTCCCACTCTGGAAATTTGGCGGCGCAGCATGTTGAGGGAAAGAGACCTAACGGATTTGCTGGATCAAGAATTGGGCTAGGCTTGATCGCTTTGACCGAAGCAGGGGGCTGCGGTCAGGAGACCTTGCCCAACACTCAGGAGGAATTTGGCTAGACTTGGAAAGGAGGTAGTGAAATGACAGAAGAGGAGAAAATGAGCAAGCTGAAGAGGCTCGGCCTGAGTTTTCGGGATTTCCTGTACGGCATGGCCGGGCACGACATGACCCGCTTTGCCCTCAAGACGCGGGGCAGCATGGAGCATCTCTTCATCCTGATCACCATGGGCGACCTGTTAGGTGTGCCCATCCTCCCACCTTATTACTCCCTGCGGCTCCTGCCCTACGTGGTGCCCCAGATTTCCACCTGGAAGCGGCGTATGTTACGGGAGCGGGATTTGACAGATGCATTGGCGTAGAGGAGGCAACATTGTCACTAGCACGAATCTTCGAAGAATACCCTGATCGCCGCTATATAATGTTTGGCGGTAAGGGGGGATTGGGCAAGACCACGTTTTCTGCTGCTACAGCCTACTGGCTGGCTAAGCAGGGTTATAAGGTACTGGTCTTCTCGGTGGATCCCCAGGCTTCCCTGACCGACATCTTCCAGCAGGATATCTTCGGCAAGGGACCGGTGGAGATCATACCCAACCTTTATGCTCAGGAGATTGACGCCGACCGACGGATTAAAGAGTACCAGCAGGAGATCCGGCAGAAAATCTTCGACATGTACGGCCTGGACGAGATCCCTGAGGAAATCGAGAATTATATCCAGGCGGCCGCTGCCGAGCCGGCTATGGAAGAGAGCGCCATCTTCGACGAAGTGGTGGACATCGTGGTCGGCGCAGAGTACGATTACTATATCTACGACCTGGTGCCCCTGGGCCACGCCCTCTACTACTTGAGCATGGCCAGTGTCTACGACGAGTGGATAGAGAAAATCACCAAGCTGCGCGAGGAGATGGAGGAGTACCGGCAGGTGGCGGCTGTGATCCAACGCGAAAAGGAGTTCGAAGAGGACATGATCCTCAAAGAGTTGCAGTACATCAGATATCGCATCAATACCTCGTCCAGCATCCTCACCGATAAGCAGAAGACCGCCTTCTTCTTTGTTATCATCCCCGAGGAAATGGCCATCCTCGACACCTTGAAAGCAGCGAAGCTCTTCACCAAGTTCCAGGTGCCTCTATCAGGGTACGTGGTCAACAGGGTGCTCCCTCGCGAACTAGCGGAACAGAACATTCCCGAATACCTACGGCATCGCCTGGAGATGCAGGAGGGCTATCTCAAGAGGATAGATGAGCTGTTTGGTGATCAGGTGCTGGCTCGCATTCCCGAGTTCGAGCGGGACATCACCGGGCTGGAGATGATCGAGAAGATGGCTGAGGCAATGTTCGGAGGTGGGCGATGATTGAGAAGACAACGCGACAGTTCTTGGGTGAGCACCCCAACATGA
>CAZRSI010000371.1:0-1839 GCA_964602575.1 uncultured Anaerolineae bacterium | reverse complement strand
ATCGCCCTACTGTAGCGGGTTATCTTGGATAGTGCTCCGAATGTTTGCCCCAAGCCCCACTTATTCCTTCTTGGGTAGGAACCTGAACATTCTGGTTCCGCAATCGGGGCAAGTGCCTTTGGCCGCCAAGCAGCCATTCTTCATTGTCACCTCCTCAACATCTTTCATGATTTTCTTGGCCCGGCATTTCACACAATAACCACGAATCTCCACACTATTTCACCTCCTTCCATGCTGTTTCAATGCTATTATATCACAAACTGCCGATTTTGGCAAGTTTTGCTCTTTAAGAATAACCGGGATGGCTCTATCCAACGTCACCTCATCTTGGCCGACTCGACAGGCGTAAGCATACACTTCCAGGCCAGCAGCGACTGCCTCTCGCAGGGCCTGCCCAAAGGTGGGATCTGCTGCATCGTTGGGAGTGAAGGCAATAGCATCTCCCCGTTGAGCGACGAAAACGATGGCAGCTCGTTCTCCTTCTTGTATAGCCTGGATAAGCTCCTCCACGTGCCGCCGCCCCCGCTAGGATGAAAGTTCCCGCCACCAGCGGCCCCTCTAGCCTCACTAACCTCTCCCTGTCTTTATCAGCCGCCCGGCCAGCATCCCGCCCAACACAGCCAAGTCCTCCGTAGGCAGGTAATGGCCTGCTGCAGCATCGAACAACACGCTGGCTGAAGCAGGAAACTCCTCATCTGCCAGGTAGAGGACAACGGCCAGCCGCAGGCGAGGGAACATGGGGAACAGAAAAGATGCATCCCCAAAGGTCAAGCGCTCCCCGCCCAAGGCCATGGCCGCAGCCACGAAGCCTTCCAAATCAGTACCAAAAGCCTGGGCCAGCCTAAGGTTTGCCCGCCGTCGAAAAGCCAGGTCGTAAACATGACCGTCGGGAAGTTCGCGAAAGGAAATCCAGGCATCAGCAAGTGGGGTGCCATCGGCGTTGATGAGATAGTGCAGAATGAGGATTTTGATCACAATGGGTGGCTCTTGCCCCGTCTCCATCTCCTCCACGGTGATCTCAGGATGACGGACGAGGTAATCCTTTCCCCAGAACCTCACCTCGATCTGACCGCTGGTGTCGGTTAACTGGGTGTACTTGGTGTAGCTGCGCAACGCCACCAGCCAAGGATCGAGGGCTCGCAAATCGCGAATTGCTTTCTCCAAAGCAGGACCATAGATCTCCTCGGGCGTTCTCTGTTTCATATCACCTCCGTTTTTGTTGGCTGTCCCCTATTCTACCACGAACCTGGGCTGGAGGTCAAACACCAAACGTGAAACGTCAAACGTCAAAATGACGCACGACGTTTGACGATGCGGCCACTGGCATAATGAGCCAAAAGATAGTATAATACAACCCAACTGGAGGCAGCCTATGGAACCGTCTCTCTCCACCATGTGGATTCAACACCGCTTCAATCACTTAAATGCCCTCTTCGCTGCTAGCCGGGCCATGGGCTTCCAGCGATTTGAGCTGGGACACGTTGTCCGCCCGGAGATGCTTGAGGGCATACAGCGAGGCCAGTACGAGATTTCCAGCATCCATGCCCCCTGTCCAGCTAACCCAGGCCCGTGGGACCGCCTAGCCTCCCTGGATGAACGGAAGCGACAGCAAGCCGTTGCCCAGGTCAGAATACCATTGCCCTGGCTAAGGAATTCAACGAGGAAGAAATCGTAGCTGGCGTGGAATTCTTGCGTAAAACAGGCTGCCTTTAAGGGCCTGCGCAGCGAAGCCTGGGGAGCTTGAGGGGTATCCCCTCAACCCCACTTTTTCCTGTTCATGGCGGGGCTAAATGGGCCAATGCCCCACATCGGCGACGAGAAGAGGGGATATTGGGGGGA
>CAZRSI010000370.1:0-1859 GCA_964602575.1 uncultured Anaerolineae bacterium | reverse complement strand
CTGATTGTGGAGCCCATTGAAAGAGAAGAAGTGACCCCAAGCGGCATCGTGTTGCCGGAGACGGCCAAGGAGAAGCCCCAAGAGGGCAAGGTGCTGGCTGTCGGCCCAGGCCGCCGAGACGACCAGGGAAAGCGCATCCCCATGGACGTCAAAGAAGGCGACCGCGTTCTCTTCGCTAAGTACGCCGGCACCGAGGTCAAGTTAGAGGCCGACCGCAAGGTCTTGGTTCTCAGAGAGAGCGATATACTGGCAATAATAGAATAAGGAGGAAATATGCCTGCAAAGCAACTTATCTTTTCAGAAGAAGCACGAAGATCCCTGAAGAAGGGCATTGATGTGATGGCCACGGCTGTGGGCACCACCCTGGGCCCCAAAGGGCGTAACGTGGCCTTGGACAAGAAGTGGGGCGCCCCCACCGTTACTCACGATGGAGTCACCGTAGCCAAGGAGATCGAACTGGAAGACCCCTACGAGAACATGGGCGCCCAACTGCTCAAAGAGGCCGCCACTAAGACCAACGACGTGGCTGGCGATGGCACCACCACAGCCACCGTGCTGGCCCACATGATAGTCACCGAGGGGCTGAAGAACGTGGCCGCTGGCGCCAACCCCATGCTCATCAAGCGGGGCATCGAGAAGGCCACCGAGGCTGTGGTGGAGGCCATCAAGGAGCAGGCCAAGAACCTGGTCACCAAGGAGGAGATCGCCAACGTGGCCGCCATCTCCGCCAACGACCGGGAGATCGGTGAGCTCATCGCCGAGGTGATGGACAAAGTGGGCAAGGACGGGGTGATCACCGTTGAGGAAGGCAAGGGCCTCGGCTTCGAGACGGAGTACGTGGAGGGGATGCAGTTCGACAGAGGCTACATCTCACCGTACTTCATCACCAATCCTGAGGCCATGCAGGCTGAGCTGGAAGAGCCCTACATCCTCATCCACGACAAGAAGATCTCCGCCGCCAGCGACATCATCCCCATCCTGGAGCGGCTGGTGCAGGTGGGCAAGCGCGACCTGGTGGTCATCGCCGAGGATGTGGAGGGGGAGGCGCTGGCCACCCTGGTGCTCAACAAGCTGCGGGGCACCCTCAACTGCCTGGCGGTGAAGGCCCCTGGCTTCGGTGACCGCCGCAAGGCCATGCTCCAAGACATCGCCATCCTCACCGGCGGTCAGGTAATCACCGAGGAGATGGGCCGCAAGCTGGAGACGGTGCAGATCAGCGACCTGGGCCAGGCCCGCAGGGTGGTCTCCACCAAGGATGATACCACCATCATCGAGGGCAAGGGCTCCGAGAAGGAGATCAAGGGACGCATGGAGCAGATCAAGGTGGAGATCGAGAAGAGCACCTCGGACTACGACAGGGAGAAGCTCCAGGAGCGGCTGGCTAAGCTGGCTGGTGGGGTGGCGGTGATCAAGGTTGGTGCGGCCACCGAGGTAGAGCTGAAGGAGAAGAAGCACCGTGTGGAAGACGCCCTCTCGGCCACCAGGGCAGCGGTAGAGGAGGGAATCGTCCCCGGAGGCGGTGTGGCCCTGGTCAATGCTGTACACGCCTTGGATGACATCAAGATGGAGCTCCCGGATGAGCAGACGGGGGTGAACATCATGCGGAGGGCGTTGGAGCAGCCCATGAGAGGCATTGTGGAGAACGCTGGCATGGACGGGGCGGTGGTGGTGCAGGAGGTGCGAAGGCTGCAGAAGGAGAAGAACAACAGGAACATCGGCTACGATGTGATCGCCAATGAGTACGTGGACATGCTGGAGAGGGGCATCATAGACCCGGCCAAGGTAACCCGCAGCGCGGTGGAGAACGCCGCCAGCATCGCAGCCATGATCCTCACCACCGAGGCCCTGATCACCGAGAT
>CAZRSI010000369.1:0-1865 GCA_964602575.1 uncultured Anaerolineae bacterium | reverse complement strand
TGCGGGAGTGGCTGGAGTCGGAGGGTATAGAGCACGAGATGTACCCGAGGGCCGAGGGCAGGCCGGACATACTCCTTCCGAACGGCGGCGACCCGATCTATGTCTTTGTGGACGGGTGCTTCTGGCACTGTTGCCCCCTGCACTACCGGAGGCCGAAATCCAGGCAGGAATTCTGGGTGCCACATGTGGAGGAGTCGAACAGGAGAAGGGAGGAGAGGAGATCCAGGCTGCCCTACCGCTGGACAAGGATATGGGAACACGATGTCAAGAGTGGCCGGTTCAGGGAGATCATCCTCGCCGAGCTGGCCGAGAGCAGAACAACCGAAGGAGTCACCAAATGAACAAGATCCACTTCCGGGACGACATGACGACCATATATTGTGGCCATGTGATAGATGTTCTCAAAAGCCTTCCTGACGAAAGCGTGCAGATGTGCATGACCTCGCCTCCGTACTGGGGACTACGGAACTATGCCGGTGGTGAGGATATAGTCTGGGGAGGAGACGAGAACTGCGAGCATGAGTGGGTGAAAGAAACGAGAAAAGGCGCAGACGACAGAAGTGGTGCTGGTACGAGGTGGCAACACAAGGATGCCCATTATCCCAATGAATATTTGGAGGCATACAAAAACAGGACTGAGTGCTATCATCATCAGTTTGAAGTTGGATGCTGCCTCAAGTGCGGTGCGTGGAAGGGCCAGCTCGGTCTTGAGCCAACACCGGAACTCTATGTCGAGCACCTGATGATGATAATAAGGGAGATCAAGCGGGTGCTCAGGAAGGACGGCTCGTTTTACCTCAACATAGGCGACACCTACATGGGGAGCGGGCAGGGCTGGCAGAAAGGGGGCTTCTATGTCCACGATGGGTCATCTTCGTGGGAAAGGCGGGCCTACCACGACTTTGACCCCGACGAAAGACCGGTAACGGCAAGGTACAATTACCCGGGCCTGAAGGCAAAGTGCATGGTCTGTATTCCAGAGCGGGTGATGTTCGCCATGATTGAGGACGGGTGGATCCTGCGCAACAAGTGCATTTGGCACAAGCCAAACGCCATGCCAAGCTCAGTCAAGGACAGGTACACGGCAACCTGGGAGTATGTCTATTTCTTCGTCAAAAGCAACAAGCCTGTCCTGTGGCGCAATCGGGTGACTGGCGAATGGCGGGACACCAAGCCGACCAAAGAGGAGAATTACCCCTGGGGCGGAATGTTTTACAATGCCGAGACAGGCGAATACACCTGGGAAAAGACTGAGGGCTGCGTGTCTGTCCAGCCCCTGTGGATGGCCTTCGACTACTACTTCGAGCTGGATGCGGTAAGGGAGCCCCACAAGACCCAGAGCCTCGAGAGGTACCAGAGGCAGGTCAACTTCGATGCCAGCGGCAAAACCCCAAGCAACAAGTATGTCGGCAGCCAGGTTTATCCTGGCGGTTCCCAGATATACCGCGATGGCAGAAGTCTGGCCCCAACCTGGTTTGAGGAGATGTTCCAGCCAGACGAGGAATACAGGGGCAAGTTTGACGGCCTGTTCGGCCACGGCCCCAATCCCCAGTCCTTCAACCTCCGGGTGAGGGATGTCAAGCGCGGCAAGGGCGGTGCCTTCGTCCAGGGGGGCAAGGTCCAGGAGCTAAAGGCTTCAGAAAAGGAGGTTGAGGAGTACGAATACCCTGAAGGTTACAGGGCAAGGGGTAAGGAATACCCCGACCAGATGGCCTACCGCAGAGAGTTGTGGGCTGAGAGGGGCCTGGACACCAGCTACCAGTTCAGCAAGGAGAAGAGGATGAACTGGAGGGAGGAAGCAGCCAAAAGGGGACAGCTTTTTGATGGCCCTGTGGCACACCAGGGAGGGGGAAACACCGGGCTCA
>CAZRSI010000368.1:0-1897 GCA_964602575.1 uncultured Anaerolineae bacterium | reverse complement strand
TCGGCGACGACATCAAATCCCAGGTAGGAGCGACTATCGTCCACCGGGTCCTGACTCGTCTCTTCCGCGATCGAGGGGTGAGGCTGGACCGAACCTACCAACTCAATTTCGGAGGCAATATGGACTTTTACAACATGCTGGAGCAGGAACGCCTTCAGTCCAAGAAGGTCTCCAAAACGGGTGCCGTGGCCAGCCAACTGGACTACGAGATAGGCGACGAGAACATTCACATCTCTCCCAGCGATTACGTTCCCTGGCTCACTGACCGCAAATGGTGCTACATCCGCATGGAGGGCACTGCTTTCGGGGGTGCGCCCCTGAACGTGGAACTCAAGCTGGAGGTCTGGGACTCACCCAACTCGGCCGGAGTGGTGATAGATGCCGTGCGCTGCGCCAAGATCGCCCTCGACCGGGGGTTAAGTGGAGCCATAGAAGCTCCTTCGGCTTATTTCATGAAGTCGCCACCAGTTCAGTATCCAGATGACGTAGCGCGGCAGTTGGTGGAGGATTTCATCAAGGGGGCGAGCTAGTGAAGGTCGTGCTGTTGGCTACAGAAACAGGACCCGAGGCCAAGAAGCCGAAGGCGTTGATCAAGCTGTGTGGCATCCCCTTGGCCAAGAGGCTCCTCTATACCCTCAGGGCGGCTGGCCTGAGAGATGTCATCGTCGTCACCGGGCCTGACGGCCGGGCCGTGAGAGAGGCTCTGGGGGACGGCGAAGGCCTGGGAATGCGCCTGGCCTACCTGGAGAGCGAGGGGAGCCTCCCCGTCAAGCAGTTGGCGCCTCTGCTCGATGGCCCCTTCCTGGTGATTGAAGGGAACTACGTCCTCGACGAGCGCATCATTGAACGGCTGGCCGAAGGGGAGGGGAGGGCCATCGCCTATGACAGCGGGGTGGAGGAGGGAACTCAGGTCGCCATCGAGGATGGGAAGGTGACGGCTCTTTCCTCATCGGCAGGAGCAGGGGCCTATGTGGGCGCTTGCCGCTGTTCGCCCGAGGTGCTCCCTCTCTTGGAGGGGCGCGATTGGATTGCCTCCCTGGCCCGGGCGGTCCGCAGCTTCGATTTCGCCGCCCTCGACGTGGCCACCATCGAGCCCTACGTGGCCGAGATACGAAGGGAACTGCCCACCTCGTGGTATAGGATCGAATCCCAGGAGGACGCCCAGCGCTGCAAGAAGATGCTGGTGGAGGGGGCACAGAAGAGAACACTGGATGTCCTGGCCTGGTACTTCAACCGCCACATAGAGAACTGGGTCGCCTACCGCATCGCCGATTTTCCCATCACTCCCAACTTGATGAGCGTGCTTACCTATGGGGTGGCCTTCCTGGTAACCTTCCTGTTTCTCAGCGGACGCCTTCTACCCGCATCGCTTCTGAGCTTTGCTGTGAACGTGATGGACGGCCTGGATGGAAAGCTGGCCCGGGTGAAGGGGATGGCCACCAAGCTAGGGCAGTTGGAGCACTCCTTCGATCTTCTGTATGAGCAGTCGTGGTATGCATCCCTGGCCTGGGCGGCCCACAGGCTAAGGGGGGATCCTCTTCCATTAGCGCTTGGTCTGGTTGCCCTTCTGTTCGATTCCTTGGCCCGCCATATCTCGATGCAATTCCGGCAGGTGATGGGGGTGGCGTTGGCCGATTACGCTCCTTTCGATCGCCGCTTCCGCCGTTTTGACGGCCGGCGGAACATTTACACCATTTACATCCTGCTGGGGGTCATCTTCGGAGCGCCCTTTTATGCACTGGTGGCCATCGCCGCCCACGCCATCGTCACCTCGGCGGTGTATGCCTGGAGAGCGGCCAAGCACCTGCACGCAGCAGATAAGGGGGTCTTTCTCCTGCGCTGATCCGTCAGCTTGTTCAGTTTGAGGCGAAGCTTCACTAGCCAATGATGGTGGGCG
>CAZRSI010000367.1:0-1912 GCA_964602575.1 uncultured Anaerolineae bacterium | reverse complement strand
AGATGTTCTAAGTTTTGTCAAATACCCGAACCTTAAAAACCTGCGAATAGCATCTGGCCTCAGTTTTGGGCATAAGCCGCACGAGGCCTAACCCTGGTCGGAAGGCATTTTCGACCGGGCTTGACAACTCGCTCCGCTTGGGCTATACTAGGCTCACGGAGCGAGGGGAAGTTGTCTCCAGTCTGAGGTGACCTTATGGGTCAGCCTCTTACCTATCTGGAGCGGCTTTCCCTTTCTTCTTTGCGCTCCGCCCGCCGCCTGGCTCGTTCCCGCCGAGCACGGTGATTGTTCCGGCGACGCACCTCGTCCGGCACCGTGTAGCGCTCGGCGATGATCGCTCGGGCCTGCTGTGGCGTCACTGGCGTGCCATCTATGTCCCGCAGTTCGTAAGGGCGGTCTTCGAGCAGGATGACCCGTACTCGGTCGAGCAGATGGGTAGCGCAGGCGCACACTGCCTGAGTGTGGTGCTTGCCCTTGTTCACCATCTGATCGTGATAGATGGCCGCGATCTGCGGATCCCACTGGCGAGCGGTCTCGGCTCCCAGAAAGCCGTACTTCTTGATCGGATCGGGGCCAGCCTGACTGATCTTCAGCCCCTTGCTCTCCCGCTCTCCACTCTGATTGCTGCGGGGCACCAGGCCGTGCCAGCCGCGATAGGCGCGGTTATTGGGAAACCGTTCTGCATGATGGATGAAGCCAGTGTAGACAGCGGCTCCATCTTGACCGACACCGTAGAGGGTTTCCAGGTTGCGGCTGGGGTGCAGACGACGGTAGAGCGGTCGGGTGACCTTGAGGCGGACGAAGCGCTCTTCGGCTTCCAGCTCGGCCAGCCGGCGCTGCTCGCGTCGGACCTCAGCGGCCAGAGCCGCGTAGTTCAGGTAGTCTCCCTGGGTGCCGTAGAGGGTCAGCATCTCCTTGGCCAGGGTGACCAGCGGCTCGATCCAGTCCTCGTCGCCGTCGTAGAGCCCGTCCGCCCTCTGCCAGGCTTGACGCAGGCCCGACGTGCCAGCTTCGAGGACCTGACGGGGATCGTAGACCTGGTCGCGGAACCAGCGCGCCGCCGGGCTGAAGGGGTCGGGAAAGACCCGCCGCTTCAGGTCTGGCCAGCCCAAGTGATCGATCGACTGCAAGCGGTTCTTGATGGCGCTGGCCGCCTCGGTCAGGCGTTCCAGCTCTTTGCAGCCCCGCTGGAGCGCCAGATAGTCTGCCCCAGGCAGCACATAGGGGTACAGGCTGTCGGGGCTAACCACCGGCAGACGGGCCAAGACCTTGGCCGACAGGCGGTCACTCTTGGCATGGCGCTTGTAGAAGCGAGCCAAGTCCGCGGCCATGCGGGGGTTGACCACATAGACCGTTGCCCCGCGCTGCAGGAAGTAGACGGTGGGCGGGTACCAGACGATGTCAGTGGCCTCCAGCACCACTACGAGGGGCTCGTCGGGCGCCATCCCCTTTCGAGCTGTGGCGTAGACGCGATCCAGGTCAGCGGCACAGGTTCTGAACTTCAGCAGGCGACTGATGAACCGCCCCCTCTCGTCGGCGAGGATCGCCCGGTGTCGGGCGGTCACCGCCAAATCGATCCCAAGAATACGCATGGTGGCCTCCTTTCTTAGCTCTGTGAGCCTCGGGTAGATTCGGGCGGGCAACGATGCGACGGGGTGCCCAGAGCCAGGGACGGTGTGCTGACCCAAACTTGTCCTTGATCAGGGGCAGTGCCTCTACGGGCGCTCCCCAATGTTCCTAATCGGGTCTCCTGGGCAGGAGGCGAGCAATCTACTCAAAGAGGCAGCCGCAGCTCCTCAGTTACACTCGCTAAGCTCGCACCTTACCCTCCCAGGAGATAGCATACCACACCTGGCGCATTTTGGCAATGCTATTCAAGGTTGTTAAGGTCCAGGTCTAGTATACAAGTTAC
>CAZRSI010000366.1:0-1917 GCA_964602575.1 uncultured Anaerolineae bacterium | reverse complement strand
AGTTTGAATGCATTTATGATTATACCCCAGGCACAAGGAAAGTGCAAGGGAGGTGGTTTGCATGAAGGTGAAATTCGTGTATAATGAGTAAAGCACGTGGAGGAAACATGGCCTCAGACATCGAAGCAATCATCTTTGACTTTGGCGGAGTGATAGTGGACTCGCCAGCACACCTGGGCTCGGGCAGCCGACCAAATTCTCTCCCTCTACTCCGAACTGAATCCATAGACATCCGGTTACCTCTCTGCTCCCCCTTTGCAAAGCGTAGCTTGAACTTGCCGAAGGGAAGAGGCTAAAAAAGAGTGAAATGGGCGAACTGGTCTTCTTGAAACTTGGAGGGTCTCTGATAACTGATAAGAGTAGAGAGGCGACGGCGAGAGAGGAGATCATTAAGCAGGCAGCACAGGAGATACAAGCTGCGCTGGAGGCCCGGCCTGAGCTACGGCTCCTAGTGGGACATGGTAGCGGTTCCTTCGGCCACTTCGTTGCCCGGCGCTACAGCCTTCTCGACGAAGGCCCACCCAACTGGCAGGGCTATGCCGAGACAGGGGCAGCGGCCGCCCGCCTCAACCGATTGGTGACAGACATCTTCCTGACCGGGGGTGTACCCGTCGTCTCCATCCAGCCATCAGCCTCAGCCATTTGCCGGGATGGCAAGCTCATAAACATGGAAACCAGGCCCATCGAGCAAGTGTTGCAGCACGGGTTGGTACCCCTCGTCTATGGCGATGTGGCCCTGGACGAGGTGCGGGGTTGCACCATTATCTCCACCGAACAAATCTTCGCCTACCTGGCCCATCGCCTGGAGCCTGAGCGGATCATCCTAGCTGGCGAGGTAGACGGAGTCTTCACCGCCGACCCTCTTCGAAATGGATCGGCTCGTTTGATCCCAGAGATTTCGCGTCACAACTTCGATCAGGTGGAGCGGATGCTGACCGGCTCCCACGGCGTTGACGTAACAGGCGGAATGCTGACCAAGGTACGCATCATGTACGCCCTAGTGCAAGAGCACCCTGGCCTTAAAGTGCACCTCATCTCGGGCCAGCGCCGGGGTCTGATCAGGCGAGCGTTGTTGGAGCCGGACTTGGCAGAGGGGACGACGATACTCAGGGGAACTGAGAGGAGCTTTTGACGGGCGAAGGTCTCCCGACCGAGCCCTTTAAACTTTACGCTTGGAGAGAGAACCAATGATCGCAGCTTTCTTCGATCTCGATGGCACTTTATGCACTGAACACGTCTGGCGTGCTCTCATGCGCTACTTCAGTGAACTCCGTCGGCGGCGACTTCTTGTCAGGGCCTTCTGGGCCGCGCACTTTCCCTTATGGCCGCTGCACCGCCTGGGCCTGTTGAGCCGAGAGCACTTCTCCCGCCTGTGGGTCAACGACATGTCCTGGCTCCTTGTCGGCCTGCGGCACGAGGAGGGGCAGGCTCTCTTCCGTTGGATCACCGATCAGGCCCTTCTCCCCTCCCTGCGCTCTGATGTAGCCGAGATCTTGCGCCACCACCAGGACGAAGGCCACCTGGTGTTCCTGGTCTCCGGCACTTTCGAGGAGTTGCTGGCCTGCCTTGGGGAGCGGCTGGGGGTGCAGCACGTGGTGGGCACACAACTGGAGATAAAGAGGGGAAGATACTCCGGCCGAGCTGTCCAGCCTCCCTGCTTCGGCCAGGACAAGGTAACCCTCCTTACCGAATACCTGGACAGCAATGGCCTGGAGATAGACCTGGGACAGAGCTTCGCCTACGGAGACAGCATCTTCGACGTCCCCATGCTCGAACTGGTGGGCCACCCCGTCGCCGTCTACCCTGATCGCCAGTTGTGGGACTACGCCTCGCAGAGGGGCTGGCGAGTCATTGGAGAGCCAAAAGAGACATAGAAGTGGAAGAGGTCACCACTCGTTGAAGAGGGTGACCTCTTAG
>CAZRSI010000365.1:0-1940 GCA_964602575.1 uncultured Anaerolineae bacterium | reverse complement strand
TGGACAGAATGAAAACAAAAAGCCTCGCTGTTTCACACGAGCGAGGCTTTTTGTTTACAGGAAGGAGAACCTGTATTTCACCCGGCATGGGCCTCGACCTCTGAGACGATGAGATTGTAGAGGGCCTGCAAGTCCTCCTCAGAATAGAAGTAGATGACCAGCCTTCCTCCACGCTTGGAACGGAAGAGTTGTACTTTGGTGCCCAGAGCCTCCCGAAATCGCTCCTCCAGCGCTTTCGTCTCGGGCGAAACCGGCTGGCTTGGACGTTTGGGCTTTGACTGGGTAACAAGGCGGCGGACTGCCTCCTCGGTCTGGCGTACGTTGAGGCCCTGCTTCAGAATTCTCTTCCAAACCTTTCGTTGTTCGTCCAGATCACCGAGAGCCAGGATAGCCCTGGCATGGCCTTCGGTGATTTGACCCTGTGCCAGGCTATTTCTTATCTCCTCCGGCAGGCGAAGCAAACGTACGGAGTTGGCCACCGCCGCCCGGCTCTTGCCCACTCTGTCCGCCACCTGTTCCTGGGTCAGGCCGAAGTCATCCATTAGATGCTTGTAGGCCATCGCCTGCTCCAGGGGATTCAGGTCGGCCCGCTGGATATTCTCCACCAAAGCCAGCTCCAGCATCTCCTGAGGAGTTGCCTCCCGGATAATCACAGGCACCCTGGTCAAGCCGGCCAACTTGGCTGCCTCCAGGCGTCTCTCTCCAGCGATGAGTTGGTAGCGCGGGGTCTCCATATCGGCGACGGTCTCGGCCCGACCCTCGGCGGAATCCTTCATGGATTCTTCGAGTTGTTCAGGGGGTATCTGGCTAACGATGAGAGGTTGGATGAGACCATGCTCGCGGATTGAAGCGGCTAGCTCCTCAAGGGCTTCCAAATCTAATTTTTGGCGAGGCTGCATGGGGTTGGGCACTATAGCATCAATGGGCACTTCGGTGGGGCCCGGCTGGCTAGTGGGGATAAGGGCACCCAAACCTCTGCCCAGGCCTCTTTTCTTAGCCATGATAATCCCTCCCTAACGAAACCTGAAAAATGGGTGATCACCGCCACCCGTCGCCTGCGATCAATTCCTCGGCCAGAGCCCGATAGGCCAGCCCACCTGCGCTCTGGGGAGCATAGCTCAGGATGGTCTCTCCATGGCTCGGAGCCTCGCTCAACCGAACACTGCGGGGAACAATGGTCTCGAAAACCTTATCCGGAAAGTGTTTACGCACCTCCTCCACCACTTGTTTAGAAAGGTTGGTGCGGGCATCGTACATGGTCATCAGCAACCCTCTCACTTTCAACTGGGGGTTGAGGTTATCTCGTACCAGGTTGATGGTATGGATGAGAAGAGTCAAGCCCTCCAGGGCCAGGTATTCGCATTGGACGGGAATGATGACTCCGTCTGTAGCTGCGGTGAGGGCATTGATAGTGAGGAGGCCCAAGCTGGGGGGGCAATCAATCAAGATATAGTCGTAACGCTCCGCAATCGGAACGATAGCTTTGTGCAGCAGATGTTCGCGAGCCAGAAGACTAACCATCTCCACCTCAGCTCCGGCCAGCCCTGGCGATGAAGGGACCAATTCCAGGCAAAGATGATCAGTTAAAATGATGGTCTGACTAATGGGAACCTTGTTTATGAGAGCGTCGTAGATGGAGAGAGATAGGCCATTCTTGTCGAAGCCCAAACTGCTGGTGGCGTTGCTTTGGGGATCAATATCAATCAGCAGGACCCTAAACCCACGAAAGGCGAGATAGGCCCCCAGATTGATAGCGGTGGTCGTCTTCCCGACGCCGCCCTTTTGGTTGGCCAGGGCATATATCTTGGTCATGTCCAGTTCTTGCTACAAAACCAATCGAGTTCTGCACCAACAGCCACTAACCTGAGCTGGATTTCCTGAGTACAATCGTCACCTTGCGCTGGTCACCCTTGCCAACGCTCTTCGTGGTTACAAGCGGA
>CAZRSI010000364.1:0-1946 GCA_964602575.1 uncultured Anaerolineae bacterium | reverse complement strand
TCATCATCCGCACAGGGGGCGAGAAACGCCTCTCCAACTTCCTGCTCTGGCAGTCGGCCCATGCTTACTTCTACTCCACTCCTGTCTACTGGCCTGACTTCGACGAGGAGGAGCTTCGCCACGCCCTTATGGCCTACAATCGGTGGAATCTAGGATGTAATCTATGCGGCCAAAGATAGGCTATTTCTGTCCCTATCTCCCCAAGGAGATCATATATGCCTTCGGCTTCCTGCCTGTCCGCCTGCTGCCCAGAGGGGGACGGGAGGCTGAGGCCACTGCCTTCCTGCCCCGCAGCTTCTGCTCCCTGGTCAAGGCCATCCTGGCTGATTTCATCAGCGACGACCGCGGCCTGGAGGGGGTGATTTTCCTGGACGCCTGCGATGGCTACCGTCGCTTGCACGACGTCTGGCGCGAGTTCGTTCCGGTGAAGGTGCTGGATTTCGTCGCCCTGCCACGGCTCGACACCCCCCTGGCTCAGGAGCGATACCTCCAGACCCTGCGCCGCCTCGTACGCCGGCTGGAGGAACGCTTCGAGAGGGAGCTCACCGCCGAGACCTTGGGCCAGGCGGTGACGATCTACAACCACCAGCGAAGGCTGCTGCGGACTTTGCACGAGAGGGAACGGCGCGGGCTGCTCCCCGCCGGAGTTGACTACGGCGAGCTCATGGCCCAGGTTTACTCCCGCGACCCCGAACTGATGAACCTGCGGCTGGAGGAGGTTTTGAGGAACGGCACTGATAGGGCCAAAGGCCCTCGCCTCATGCTGGTGGGTGGCCTCAGAGTGAACCCAGAGCTGCGAAGAACCATCGAGGAACTCGGTGGGCGGGTGGTGGCTGAGGATAGTTGCCTCGACCTGCGAGAATTGGAGAAGGAGGTCAACCCGAAAGGCAGTGTGGACGACATCCTTCGCGAGTTGGCGGCCAGGTATCTCTCCATCCCACCCTGCCCTCGAATGCGCGATTTGGAGGGACGGCTAGCCAACCTCCTTCGCACCGACGGCCAGCTCGACGGGGTCATCTGCTGCTACTACAAGTTCTGCGACCTATTCCTGGCCGAGTTCCCCGTCATCAGGGAGGAGCTCAGAAAGCGGGGCCTGCCGGTGCTCCTCTTGGAGGAGGAGGGAGGGCCGAGGCTCAGCGGGCAGGCCCTGACGCGTATAGAAGCCTTCTTGGAGATGCTGAGGCAATGAAGCGCTGGGAGCAACTCAAGCTAGCATCTTTGAAACGATTAGCGCGCTCGCCTGCTGCTTTCGGCCTGGCTGAGAAGGCCCTGGCTCTGAAGCACCTGCCGAAGGAGCAGGACCAGGTATTGCTGCGCTTTGCGCTGGATTTGGGCGAGGAGCTTTTCGCCAAAGGTGCCAGGGGCGTGGGGGCCAACATCTTCTTTCCCTCCGAGCCCCTCTACGGACTTGACATCCCTCCCTTCTACCCGGAGGTGGTCTCTGGGTTGGGAGCGGCGCTGGAGATGGCGGAGGAGAGCCTGGCTAGGGCTGAGGCGGCTGGTTGCCCCCGGGACCTTTGCACCTTCCACCGAAACGCTGTCGGTATGAAGCTGTGGGGCCTCTTCCCGCCCCTGAAGGCCTACGTGGCCACCTCCCATATCTGCGATGTGGCCCCTCAAATAGTGGCTCGCTTCGCCTATGAGGATAGGGTCCCCTTTATTTTGGTGGACGTGCCGCCGGAGAGGGACGAGGAGAGTGCAGATTACGTCGAAAAGCAATTGGAGGCAGTCGTCGAGGAGCTTGGTACAGCCACAGGGGCCTCCTTCGACATAGACCGACTGCGGGAAGCCATTCGTCTCTCCAACCAGGCGCGACGATATGCCCTCGAGGTCATGGAACTGCGACGGGCCTCTCCCGCTCCCCTGCGCGGCTCCGGGATGTTCGGACAGATCGCCCTCATCGCCTTCCTCTTCGGCAGCCCCTACGGGGTCGAATACTACCGTGC
>CAZRSI010000363.1:0-1962 GCA_964602575.1 uncultured Anaerolineae bacterium | reverse complement strand
AGCTGGCGCATCCGGACGAGCGCTCGACGGTGGCTTTCTACGCCCCGACGATGCCCTTGCCCAGGGATTGGTCAACTGCCCTGGACCCTCGAAAATCCACGTTCAACCCTTTCTGGGACCTCCAAAGCCAGCATCGCCGTAGCTACACCTATGGCCATTTCCCGCTGTACCTGCTGACTATCATGGCGAATCTGGGGCACAACCTGGCACCCCTGGCAGAGCGCCTCGGTGCTTCTCCGGGGATCGTGCAGACCCTGGATACCCTCAACGGGTCGCCGGGCCTCGCTTACGTGGGCCGTTTCCTCATGGCCGTGGCCGACACTTTCACTGTGTACCTGGTCTACCTGATCGCCCGTCGCCTCTATGGGCGGAAGGCCGGATTGTTGGCAGCGGCTTTCTCCGCTTTCACCGTGACCCAGATCCAACTGGCTCACTTCTTTGCTGTGGATCCTATCTCCACCACTTTCACGTTGTTGGCGCTGTACGGGGCCATACTGATGGTGGAACGCCGCACGCGGGGGGCAGCGGCCCTCACTGGCCTCGGCGCTGGGTTGGCCATCGCCTCCAAGTTCAGTGCTTTGCCCGTCCTGGCCGCGCCGGTGGTGGCCGCGCTGATCATGGTGTGGCAGTCAAGGCAAGCGGGGCGGGCTGAGGTGTTAGAGGCCCTGCGTTATCTGTTGATGGCCTTCCTCGCCGCTTTTCTGGCTTTCGCCATCACCTCGCCTTTCGTGTTGATAGACTGGGGCAACTTCGTGGAGGCGGTGATTAAGGAGCAGGGGGCCATGGCCAGCGGTCGTGCTGACTTTCCCTTCACCCGCCAGTATCGGGGCACGACCCCTTATCTCTATCACATCGAGCAGGAGCTTCGTTGGGGGATGGGCTGGCCGTTGGGGATTGTGGCTTTCCTGGGCTTAGGCTGGGTGCTACTTCGCGCCCTCCTGCGACGCGCCAAGCCTGGCGAGCTGATCCTGCTCTCCTGGGTTGTGCCTTACTTTGGCATCACAGGGCTCTTTCTGGCCAAATTCATGCGCTACATGCTGCCGGTGGTGCCGCTGTTCATCGTCATGGGAGCTGGCTTGCTGTGCGGGTTGCAAGTCGCAAGTCGCAAGTCGGGATTGCATCTTGCAAACTTGCTCATTGCTGTGACCTTAGGCTGGACTGTGTTCTGGGCCTTGGCTTTCGTTAATGGTGTCTACGGCACAGAGCATACCTGGATCACGGCCTCCCGTTGGATCTACGAGCATGTGCCCGACGGCTCGGTGCTGGCGTCGGAGCACTGGGATGATGACCTGCCCCTGAGCCTGCCCGAGCCGGGGGCCAACATGGCGGCCCATGGGTACCGCCTGGTGGACTTGCCCATGTATGAGGAGGACAACGAGGGCAAGTACGAGCTGCTCCGCTCTCGGTTGAGAGAGGCCGACTACATTATCCTCTCCACCAACCGTCTGTACAGAACCATCCCCCGCCTGCCCCAGCGGTATCCCATGAGTACCAAGTACTACCAACTCCTTTTCGCCGGGGAGTTGGGTTTCAAGAAGGTGGCCGAATTCACCACTTATCCTCGTCTGGGCCCCTTTGTGTTCAACGACGACGACGCCGACGAGAGCTTCACGGTCTATGATCATCCCAAGCCCATTATCTTCCAGAAGGTACGGCAGTTGAGTGATGCGGAGTGGGATTCCCTGCTGGGTGGGAGTTGGGTAGAGGCCATCCCCGGCTACGTGGGGCCGCCGCCGCCCCTGGCTCGCCTCTGGGGCGCTACTTCGCAGCCCTCGCCGCCTCCCAGCGAGACCAAAGCGGGCAAAACCCTGCTCCTCGATCAGCCGGTGGACCAACTGCCCGTGGTTGATGACTTCCGCTGGAATGGCTTGGCCAACCGCTATCATATCTTCGGCGTCATTTTCTGGGGCTGGCGGTGATGGTGATAGGGATGGTGGCCTGGCCGGTGGCTTTCGTCGTCTT
>CAZRSI010000362.1:0-1964 GCA_964602575.1 uncultured Anaerolineae bacterium | reverse complement strand
TTTGACGTTTGACGTTTCACGGTGAATAGCACGCCCGGGTTCATAACCCCGGCTGGATCGAACGTGTCCTTAAAAGCGCGCAACGCCTCCATCGCTAGCGGCCCGATCTCCTCTTCCAACCAGGGGGCGTGGTCTCGGCCTACGCCGTGGTGGTGGGAGAGGGTCCCGCCAGCGGCGAGGATGGCCTCTGTGGTCTGGTGCTTGATGATGCGCCACTGCTCCTGGTTTTCCAAAGGGGCGTGCGAGGTCTGGCGTCCCAGGAAGGTGGAGTAGAGGGACGCGCCGTGCGGATAGGCATGGGAGACGTGGGTCAGCACCGCGCCTGGGCCGCCGTCGGTGTCAGCGATAGCGCTTTTCAGGGCGGCGGTCATCGCTTCGTAGACCCTTGTCAGGTTCGACCAGGTGGTGGCCGTCTCCAGGGTGTCCACCAGCACGCCGTTGTCCAGCAGGTCATCGCGCAGGTAGGGCTGGGCGAAGCGGTCGCGCTGCCACGAGCGGCCGGGGCGATGGCCCAGGTGCAGCCCTCGATGGTCGCGGCAGACCTCCAAGGCCCTATTCCAGCGAGCCTCCACATCGTCGAGCCGGCCGTCGAAGCCCAGGATCATCAGGCACACGTTCGCTTCGCTCAGTGCAAGACCCTCGTCCAGCCCGTAGCCGCGAAGTCGCAGGTAGCGGGTCAGCACATTGTCGAACAGCCTGCGCAGGCCGTGGTGCTGGTGGGACATCAGCGCATAGGCGGCGGTCTCGGGTGGGTCGGAGAGGCGGACGATGGAAGGATGTAGATTGCTCTGCATCAGGTCGCGGAAGGCAGCCAGTCCGTCCTCGAAGGTGCGGAAGAGCAGTCCCCGGTAGTCCCGCACCTCTGGCAGGGGATGGAGGCGCATGGTGGCCTCGGTGAGCACGCCGTAGGTGCCCTCCGAGCCCATCACCAGGCCGAGGATGCTGGGGCCGACGGCGGTGGCGGGGGTATCGCGCGTCTCCAACACACCGGCCGGGGTGATCACCCGCACCGCCTGCGTCATGTCCTCGATTTTGCCGTAGCCGATGGAGTTCTGACCGGCGGAGCGGGTGACGATCCAACCCCCCAGGGTGGAGAACTCGAAGGACTGGGGGAAGTGCCCCAGGGTGAAGCCTTGGGCGTTCAGTTGGGCTTCCACTTCCGGGCCCGTGGCGCCGGCCTGGATGCGGGCCGTGCGGGAAACCGGGTCCACCGAGAGCACGCGGTCCAGCTTGGCCAGGTCGAGGGTGATGCAGAGGCGATCCTCCGGCGGAGGCTCGACGCCGCCCAGCACCGAGCTGCCGCCGCCGAAAGGGATGATGGCGATGTCCTGATCGGCGGCCCAGGCCAGCAGCGCGGCTATCTCGTCCTCGTTGGTGGGGTAGACCACAGCGTCGGGCGGGTGGGGGATGTAGCCGGCGCGTAGGCGGATCAGGTCGCAATAGCTCTTGCCGTAGGCGTGCTCCACGCGGGTGCGTCGGTCGGTGAAGATCGCCTCGTCGCCCAGCAGCTTGCGCAGCCAGGTCAGCATTCGGTTGTTGAGGCGGGTGGGCCTCAGTTCGATCTCCTCCAGGGAGACCGGCGGGCGCGGCTTCCGATCCCCGGGCAGTTCCAGCATCCGTTCCAGCCCAGGCCAGAAGGCCGTGCGTCCTTCCAAATCGAAGGATTTATCCAGCGTACCCCATCCCCACCAGCGCAGGTTTTGGATATCCATGTGCTCCCTCCTCGAATAGTATATCAGATTTCGGCCTTTTGGCAAGAGAAGAGCCACCTGCATCAATCGTGCAGGTGGCTCCTTGTTGAGTGCTCCGAACCAGAACAAACGGCCTGTGCTTCAGCCGCCCGCCGGAGCGCAGCGGAGGTGGGTCGGCTGCAGCGAGGGGTTAGGCACGATTATGTTCTCCAATCACGAGAAAAAGCGCTCATAATCATCGTGGTGACCAATCCAAAACCACGTAACCGTGTC
>CAZRSI010000361.1:0-1968 GCA_964602575.1 uncultured Anaerolineae bacterium | reverse complement strand
CAGGGCATACAAGTTACGCGGCGTGTAGAGACCCAGCAGCCTCTGAGCCTGTTCTCGGCTGTCTTCGCCGCGCGGAGCCACCCGGTCCACGATGTACCAGTAGTGAAACCCTTTCTTTTCGATGCGGTCCAGCGTTTCCAGGTCGGCGGAATCCACCCTTGCCAGGCCCCGACTGCCACAGAGCTCACAATGATAGCCCTTCTCCACTGGTTGTTCCAGTTCTCGATCCCAGATGAAATAGTCGGCGACAACGGGATGTTGACAATGGGGGCAGAGGGTGTTGTATAGTGCTTCCAGATGCTTCTGGAGGCGTATCCCCATCTTGGGGGAGTTGCTCAGGTGGGTGAAGCCGGTGTCCAACTGGTGGGAGTCGGGCCAGGTGAGGCGGCTGCGCACAACCAGGACGGTCAGCGGGTTGAAATTCACCCCGATGGCTTTACGGCCGATCCGGACCGCTTCGCACAGGATAGTCTCGTCCTGACAAAAGGCATCGAGAACGATTTGGCCTGGCTCTGTGTAAGCTTCGATATAAGCTGCAGCTACGCCAGCGGGCATGGGCTGGAGGTAACGAGCCAAGGGGCCTTCGCTCTTTTCTCCCTTCCCTGGCACAAAGTAATTGATCCTGGCCATAGCCTATCTCATAGGAACTCCGGGGGACTCTTGGGAACTCAGGGAGCATAGGAAGCGAGTAATTGCTGTAATTAAGTATACCACACTTAGGCCGCTTTTGGAAAGTCGCTTGCGCAGCAGGTCAGGGGGTGTGGGGTGTCCCCCCAATATCCCCTCTTCTCGTCGCCGATGTGAGGCATTGGCCCATTTAGCCCCGCCTTGAGGAGGAAAAAGTGGGGTTGAGGGGGCACCCCTCAAGCTCCCCAGGCTTTCGCTGCGCACGCCGAAAGTCGCCCATTTGACAGCATATGAGCTCGCTGCTATACTCAATATCATCTGGCCAGAGCTTGGGGATCTGGGAAAAAGGATATGCTCATGACTAAACCCGAGTTACAGTTCCTCATCCATGGCGATGTCCCTGATGAATTTTCTCAAGAAGTGAAGCGACTCTTGGAGGATTGTTACCGCAGGCTGCCCGCCTCGGGCCTGGAAGTGGTACAGGTGCGTTTGCTGGATACGGTGCACAGGCTGAGGCAGTTGTTGGCAACGGAGCATGCCGAATTGGGGATCGCTGGCCCGCTGGGCACGGAGTTCCTGGCCCTCCACGACGCCTGGCGCGACGTGCCCCGCATCACCATCTGCCAGGAACGACTGGCCGAGGTGCCGCATCTGGTGGGTTTGGGAGCCATTCGCCAGCAGGTGGCCCACAGCATACTGCACGGCTCGCCAGAGTACTACACTTTCAAGCTGTCGCGCGATCTGGCGGAGAAGGCCCAGGAACGGGAATTGCCGCCGATGGCCCTCCAACAGCTTCTCTACTACGTGGCCATTGCCGTGAAAGATTACGAGGTGGTGCACCTGCTGGTCAACTATGGCTACCTTGACTGTCAGGTGGCGCTGGCTTTTCACCAGCTTGAGACCACCGATGAGGATAAACTGGCCTGGCAGTTGGCCCAACTCAACTCTGCCGCCCGACTGATCTGCCTGGCCAGCCAACTGAAACCTTTGCTCTCGCTGCGTCCCCTGGTGACAAAGCCATCCATCGCGCCTGGTCTCATTCAACAGGCCAGAGCCATGCTGAGCTTTCTGCCGCCGGGAGACCAGGATAAGTTGTGGGCCCTGACCCAGCAAATAACCACTGCCATGGGAGGCGACACCCATCAGAACATTGCCGCAGCACTGCAGTTGACATTGGAAGTGTTGTAGATATGACGAGGAAGGGAACTACGCGGGAACGTCAAAGGTCAAACGTCAAACGTCAAGGAGGTGCCCGTATAGCCATCGTCATCGGCATATTGGTCATAGGGTTCTGGCCGCTGCACCTCTTGAACGAACCTCACCTGGCCGATGCCGCTCGCT
>CAZRSI010000360.1:0-1978 GCA_964602575.1 uncultured Anaerolineae bacterium | reverse complement strand
GAAAGAACGAAGCCCCCTCGGGGCTGAATCAGGCCCGCTCTAGCCCGTAGGGCTTGTATATTAATAGGTGAACCTTAACAACTCGAATAGCGTGTTTGACCTCCACGCCAGAGGGTGTATACTATCCCTGGGAGGGCAGGAGTGACTTCCTAGTAGGGATGAGGAGCCATCAGGCTGCCTCTGAACAAAGATTGTCATCCTCCCGCCCAGGTGACCCGATTAGGAACATTGGGGATCGTCTGCGGGCGATGCTCCTTATCAAGGGCAAGCTTGGGTTAAGCTGTGTACGCCCTCTGGTCCTGGGCACTGCGGTCACTCATCGCCTTCCCTGAGAGCGACTCGTGCGCCATGAGAGAAAGGAGGTCTGATATGCGCACCATTGGGATTGACCTGGCGGTCAAAGCGTCACACAAGGCCATTGTCATGAACACAGAGGGAAAGTTCGTGACACCAGTGCTCTCGTTCCACGCTCGTTGGGACGAGATCAAGCGGGTGGTGGCCCGAGCACGAGAAGGCGTCGAGCCGGACCATCCCCTGCAAGCGGTGATGGAGCCGACGGGCATGGCTTGGTTCACGGTGGCTGTACCCCTCAGCCGGATGGGCGTCAGCCCCATCTTTCTGGTAAACGGGCGAAAGGTGCACGACCTGCGCCGTTTCTACAAGCGCCACAGCTCCAGTGACCGCATCTCTGCCCGCGTGTTGGCCAGGATAACAGTGGTAGATCCTGAATCCTTGTACCCGCTGGAGATTCCAACGGCTGTCCAATTCGCCTGTCAGCGCGGCTGCAAGGAACTCGATCGCCTGGAGGAACGGATTACCGCCATCAAGAACCGCCTCCGAGACACCGACCGCTTCGCCTGGCCAGGCCTGGAGAGCGTGTTCAAGGACATCTTCAGTCCAGCCGCCCGCCTGTTTCGTGAAACCTGGTACAACCCCGCCGCCGTGCTGGCCGCTGGCGTCGACCAGGTACGCCAATCATTCTTGGCCATCGCTGACCAAGAGGACGACTTGGCCTGGGTAGAGGGCCTGGTTCAACTGGCCATCGAGGTATTGATGCTCTACGGCCCAGACGCGCTGGACTACTCTTTGCTTCAACAACAGGTCTGCCGCGATCAGCGCTGGTTGACCGCCCTGGAAGCGGAAGCCGACGCCGTGTGGCGCGAGACCGTGCGACCCCTGTATCACCAGTTGCATCCCAGCCGCAACCTGGAGACGTTGTATGGGGTGGGAGAGAGAGGAGCTGCGGTCTTTGCCAGCTTCATCGGTCGAGCGGCGCGCTTCCCCAGCAACCGCAAGTTCCGTGGCTGGCACGGTCTGATCCCCAATAGCCGCCAGAGCGGAGAGGCCGAAAGCAAAGGGTTGCATGTGTCTCAGGCTGGGCCCGACCCGATCAAGAAGTTTGGCTACCTGGGTGGTGACGTGGCGCGTCGCTACGACCCCCAGATTGCCGTCATCTACCATGACCAGATGATGAACAAAGGCGCCCATCACAACCAGGCCGTCTGCGCCTGCGCCACTCACCTCTTGGATCGGGTGCGCGTCATCTTGCTCGAAGACCGGCCTTACGAGCTGCGCGACGTGGACGGCACGCCCGTCACCCCTGAAGAAGCCAGGGCCATCATCGCCGAGCGCTATACCGTCCCCGACGAGGTGCGCCGCCGCAACAACTGCCGCACGCGCAAGGAACGCGCCGAACAGCGCGCCGAGCGCGAATGGCAGAGACAACAGAGACGAAAAAAGGGAAGCCGCCCAAGATCGTAAGAGGCGAGCTGGCGCTCCCTCAAGCTTGGAACAACTTCCCCCCTGCCTGATGCATCTATTGTAGACGCATTTGGGCTGTTTGTCAAACCACGCTTTCAGCGAGGGTAGGCTTCGTGCGCCTTGTGCCCGGTGGGCAGAGAGGTCAAAACGCTATCGGAATTTGGTGGTGGTTACGTAGTAAGTGATATGGCCAGGTTGTACTCGGCGATGTACCATT
>CAZRSI010000359.1:0-1983 GCA_964602575.1 uncultured Anaerolineae bacterium | reverse complement strand
GCTAGTGCCCCTTAGCAGGCCGCCGTGGAGCATCTCGTCCAGGCCGGGGATGCCTGTGGCCGCTCGCTCCCGGCTGACGGTGTAGGTCTCCGGTGTGGGCGGGGTGACGAAGCGTGGAAAGACGATGATGCCGTCGGAGGTGATGCGGAAGGCATGTTCTCCTGCGTGATAATCGCTGCCGCGAAGTTTCCTCACCCGCAGGCTGCGGTAGTCCCGCAGGCCGATGGGCTGGTTGGCCAGCTCGATGATCCCGTCCACGATGGTTGCCTCTAGTGTGGCAAAGAGATCACCAGAGAGGTACTCCCCCACCAGCAGCGTGGTGCAAGGCAGTGTCGCCAGGGTGGCGGCCAGTTGGTAGAGGGCGCGCCGCAGGCCAGTCTCGGATTCGGCCAGGTCATGGATAGCCTTGAAGCTGTCCACGATCAGCAGGGCGGGTTGGGACTGCAGCACCAGTTCCGTCACCTGGGCCAGAGCTTTCTCTCCATTGCCCTCCAGCAGCAACTGGCCGATGTCCTCGTAGATGATGGCGCTGCCCACCTTCTCCAGGTCGAAAAAAGAGAACTCCTGAGTGTACTGGATGAGGCGGGCCATGGGCTCGGAGACGGTGGTGACCATGAGGGCTTTGTTCTCCAGGGTGGCGTTGCCGTAAGCGATCTGGTTGGCCAGCACCGTCTTGCCGCTGCCAGGCACACCGCTGATGAGCACGGTGCTGTGCTGCGGCAGACCGCCATGCAATATTTTGTCTAGATTGGGCACATGAGTAGGAATTCGTTCCATCGCTCTTACTCTCCTTCGCCTGCCGACAACGTGGCCAGCAGGCGGTAAATGGTCTTCAAAAGCACATCCTTGGACTGGGGCTTCAAGAGAAAGGCATCCGCCCCTGCCTGGGCGGCCCGTTCCTCGGCCAGCAGCAGGGTGTAGAAGACGACTGGGATGTGGCGGGTGGCCGGATCGTCTTTGAGCTGCTGGCAGACCTGGAAGCCATCCAGGGTGGGTAGTAGCGCCTCTAGAATGACCAACGCTGGCTGGCGGGCTTTCACCTGCTCCAGCAAGGCCGCGCCGTCTTGGACAAATGCCAGTTGAAAATGTTCCTGCAACATTCGAGTCAGCACGTTGCGCATGAACAGATCACGTTCGGCAATGAGGATGAGAGGCAGCTCATCAGGCATGTCTTCAATTTCCCTCCCTGGTGTTATTTAGGCTGTTGCTCTCTCTAACCTGAATTATACATCTGAACACCGGAACTGACAAGGATGCATCTAGCCTCAACACTATGTCGAGCTAGTAAGCTTGGCTTTGAGACAGCAACTTGGTCAGGGTCGGGATGAGCTTGGTGTGCATGCGACGTTTAGTGATGTAGGCGCTGGCTCCGGCGGCTGCGGCGTCGGCCTGGTACTCCGGCGCTTCGTGGATGGTGAGTATCACCACCTGGGTTTGGGGCCAGACAACTTTGATGCGCCGCGTGGCTTCGATGCCGTTCATGCCGGGCAGTCCGATGTCCATGAGCACCACGTCGGGCGACTGAGCGCGGGCCAGATCCACAGCCTCTTCGCCGCTCTTCGCTTCTACAAAGACGCAGTCCGGGAAGATAGCGCTGAGCCAGTCGCGCAGCGATGTGCGCACTGCCTCGTGATCCTCGACGATCATGATGGTTGGGCACATGGTTCGGCGCTCCTGAGAGAATTGTGTGCTGATCATGCTGCCTTCATTGTATCACAGAGCGAGGGATTTGTCTGTAGGGAGAGTTTGACAATTGGTGTGGAGAAAGCCTGATTCCCCGGCTCGCGCGGAGAAAAAAGGGGCCCCTCCCGGCTCGCGCGGGACCTTAGTCCCGCGCCTATTGCTCGCACACCCAGCAACTGGACAAACGTCCAGCCGGAGCGAGAGAGACGGCAGCTGGGCTAAGGTCCAGCCGGAGCAATTTTCTGGTTCGCTTGGGCCGGACCTTAGTCCGGCCCCTTGCCGCAAGCTAAATGAGGTGCG
>CAZRSI010000358.1:0-1989 GCA_964602575.1 uncultured Anaerolineae bacterium | reverse complement strand
CTGGGGGTGATCACACACAGGCCAAAGGGCGCCAGCAAGACGTGCGGGGCAGGTAAAATGTAATTGTAGAGTTGATACCGGTCATCGAAACCCTTCAAAATCTTATCCAGCCTTTGGTCAGCTCGGGGCTGCTTGACCCAGCGGTTGGCGTTATAAACGCCCACTTGGGACAGCACGAAGCCCACCACAAGGCAACCGAACGAAGCCAGTATCCATTGAGGATATAGAGAGGCTACTAATCCCAAGAGCAACACTGCCAACCCAACAAAGCTGGCCACCCGGCCCAATCTGGCTCTGTTTCTGATCAGTTTTTCGTTGGTGATAACTCGCATTTTCCTCTCCTTACTCCCTTACCCTCTTCTCACTCGACTTGATACATGGTCAGCAGCCGCTCCATCCGCCCCACGCTGTCGGCCAGTCCGCCCGGTCGGTTGCGGGACAGCCACAGCCGCCGATATTCAGCCACGATTCCCTCCAGTTCGCTGGCCAGAGCCCGCCGCGTCTCCAGCGGGATGGAGGTGATCTGGCCGCTCCCCGCGTGCAGGCGGGCGATTCCCAGGCGACAGGCGTGCCGCAGCAAAGCAGCGGCATTGCGGAACTCGTCAGCGATCAGCTCCGCGTCGGGACGGGCCATGCGGGCCTGGGAGAGAGGGGCCATCACTCGATCCACGTACTCCAGCGTTCGCTCCAGCCCCTCCACCGTTAGACCCGGCCAGTCGTTCTCCGTCACAGGCTGGTCGGGATGGAGCAGGAGCAGGGCCAGCAGGGAGGCGTTGGGAACCAGCACGCCGGCCTCCCGATAGGCGTTGCCCAGATCATAGGCCAGACGGCCCATCACCCCGGCCGCATCCTGAAAGGCGTGGAGATCGAGAGCCCGCGGCAGGTCGAGGTCCCGATTGGCCTGCGCTGCCCAACTCACCGCCGCCCCGTAGGCGTAGCCCAGGAAGGAAACGGGTAAGTGCTGCCAGTGGCCGTTGTCGCCCCAGTCGGTGATCAGGTAGCCGATGGCGCCGTGAGCCTGGCCGCTCTCGGCGGCGTTCCACAGATTGCCCAGCGCGTTGGCGGTGCGGCCAGCGATGGAGTTCCAACTGGAGGTGCCGGGACAGACGTAGAACGGCACACCCGCCTGGGCGAACTTCTCGCCATCCCTGGCGAAGGGGTGATCGGCCTCGTAGCCCCATTCCAGGACAATGATGTCTTTCGGCAACTCAGGAATGAGGTCGGGATAATGCAGGATGATGTCGCCCCAGAACTGCATCGTCCGCCCGTGCCGCTGTACCAACTGGTGGATCTTCAGCAGGAACTCCAGATACACCCGCCCCACTCCCCTCTCCTCGCAGGCCGCCCGGCTCCTCCCCTGCCCCAGATCGAAGGTCTCATCGCAGCCCACGTTGAATTGGCGGCTGGAGAAGTGGGGGAGGAGCTCGTCGTAGAGCTCGGCCAGCAACTCCAGGGAGCCAGGCTCCAGCGGACAGAGGCTGAAAGGTTCGTCGCTCCTGCCCGTCCAGGGATGCGCGAAGCCGTCGGGGGTTTCCGCCAGGTGCCGATAGCGGGGATGCTTCAGCCAGCGGTGCAGGTGGCCGAAGGAGTTCTGATTGGGCACCAACTCGATGAAGCGCTGGCGGCAGTAGGCGTCCAGGGCCATGACCTGTTCGCCCGTCATGGGCGAGGCGTTTTCCCACACCTCCCGATGATGGCGATAGGCGAAGGTGTGCTCGGTGTAGAGCTGAAACTGGTTGATTCGCCATTCCGCCAGCAGATCCACCAGCGCGTACAGGGTCTCCATAGTGGGCACCTTGTCCCGGCTGATGTCCAGCATGACGCCTCGGTGAGGAAAGTCGGGCCAGTCCTCGATGCGCAGGCAGGGCAATTCCCCCGCGCCGGCGCACTGGCGAGCGAGCTGCCTCATCGTCATGGCGGCGTAGAACGCGCCCACCGCGTCGTGGGCCACGATGTGGATGCCATCCGCCCCGATGGTCAGGCGATAGC
>CAZRSI010000357.1:0-2007 GCA_964602575.1 uncultured Anaerolineae bacterium | reverse complement strand
GGCGGGGCCAAATGGGCCAATGCCCCACACCGGCGACGAGAAGAGGGGATATTGGGGGACGCCCCCCACATCCCCCAACCGCTGTGCAAGCCTGACATAGGCCAGTGATTTGCCAATAACTAAGATTCGTGCTATAATTTCACCCTACGAATTTACAAGGAATGGTGAAAACAGTGGTAGACCTTATACGCTCTGTTGAACAACAATTTAAACCCAATCCCAACATCCCTCAGATCAGGCCGGGGGATACAGTTCGGGTGCATTTTCGCATTGTGGAAGGCGATAGGGAACGAACTCAGGTCTTCCAGGGGACGGTGATTCGCTTGCGCAGAGGGGGTGTTAATGCCAATTTCACTGTGCGGCGTATCGCCTCTCATGGTGTGGGGGTGGAGAGGACCTTCTTGCTGAGTTCTCCCCGATTGGAGAAGGTGGAAGTCCTGCGCCACGCTCACGTGCGACGAGCCAAACTCTACTATCTCCGCAGTCGCAAAGGCAAGGCCGCCCGCTTAAGGGAGAAGCGCTAAGGGGGAAGTGGGGCGTGGGCACTGGTCTACGCCCCTATTATTTTGAACCGATGGGGCGATGGTACAAGAGCCAGATCTGCGGGAGGAGATGGCACTTTACAGCGAGGGCTATCGCTACATCGCTGGCCTGGATGAGGCCGGGCGAGGTTCCTGGGCGGGCCCGGTGGTAGCCGGTGCGGTCATCCTCCCTGTGGCTCAACCCAACCTAGCCCAGCATTTGGAAGGTGTGCGGGATTCCAAGCAACTCACCCCCAGGCAGCGTGATCATCTGTACGAAGTCATCCGTTGTGCAGCCTTGGCTGTGGGAGTGGGAATTGTGCCTCCAGATATGATTGATGAGCTAGGTATTGTGCCCGCCACCCGGCAGGCCATGCGCCTGGCTATCGCGCAACTCAACCCGCTTCCCGATTTCCTCCTTATTGACTATTTGCACCTGCCGGAGGTATCTATCCCTCAAAAAAGCATCACCAATGGCGACACCTTGTCTCTCTCGATAGCTGCTGCCTCTATCGTAGCCAAGGTCACGCGGGATAGGTGGATGGTCCAACTGGATAACAGGTATCCGGGGTACGGCTTTGCTCAGCATAAAGGTTACGGCACTCGCCAGCACAGGGAAGCCCTTGCCCGCCTTGGCCCCTCCCCGGTCCATCGCTTGTCTTACGCTCCCGTGAGACTAATGTTGCAGAAATGAGGGTTCTATGCTTCTACTTAGAAAACGCAAGCGCAAGAAAGTCGGTTTGGCTTTGAGCGGGGGGTCGGTGAGGGGAGCCGCCCATCTGGGCGTATTGGAGGTCCTGGAGCGAGAAGACATTCGGCCCGATTTCGTGGCCGGCGTCAGCGCGGGTTCGGCTGTGGGGGCTGCGTACTGTGCGGGCTTGGATTTGGAGGAGATCAAGCGCATCGCATTGGGGCTCCAGTGGAGGAAGCTGGGCCGGGTCACTCGCCCTCGTCTGGGCATTTTGGATGGTCGGCGGCTGGAGCAATACGTGGAGGAGGTCATTGGCCCTCTTCAATTCGACGAACTGGAGATACCCTTTGCTGCTGTGGCGGTGGACATCGTGCGCGGGGAACTGGTGGTGCTCAAAGAGGGGCCGGTGGCCCGGGCCGTGCGGGCCAGTTGCGCTCTGCCGGGTCTTTTTACCCCTGTGGAAATGGGAGAGAAGATGCTGGTGGATGGGGGCGTGTTAAACAACCTGCCGGTCTCCACCGTGCGGGACATGGGCGCCGACTACGTGATCGCTGTGGATTTGTTGCCTCCCACCATCTGGGGATCGAGGCCTCAGAACGTCTTCGAGCTCCTTTTTCTATCCTTCTACACCCTGATGCGTGCAGCCCACAGCGAGGCTGTCGAGGCTGATTGCCTGATTGTGCCAGCCATAGGTGAGTTCAACTGGGTGGATTTCTCACAAGTCCCTGCCTTGATCGAGAAGGGGCGCGAGGCGGCCGAGGCCAAGATCGAGCAGATCAAACAGGATTTGGAATC
>CAZRSI010000356.1:0-2009 GCA_964602575.1 uncultured Anaerolineae bacterium | reverse complement strand
CACCGTACGCGCCTCACCTTGGAGCTGGCCGCGAAACCCTCTTCTTCTACCTCATGGCCGTCCTCATGAAGCTGGTCGGCCCGACGGTTCTGGCCATCAAGCTGACGTCGGCCGTGGTGGGCCTGGCTACCGTGGTGGCCTTCTACTTCTTCGTTCGAACCCTCTTCAACGCTGAGCGTGCCTTCTGGGCCACCTTCCTCTTGGCCGCAGGAGGCTGGCACATCACCTTCAGCAAAGTGGGCTGGCGGGCTGTCATGGTGCCTCTCTTCGAGGTGCTGGCTTTCTACTTCCTCTGGCGTGGCCTCAAATCGGGGCGGAAATCGGATTTCGTGTGGGCTGGCCTGGCCCTGGCGCTGAGCCTCAATACCTACGAAGGCGCCCGTGTCGCGCCCGTCATCATGGGCCTCCTTATCCCCTATCGAGCGATCACTGAGCGCGGCTTTCTGCGGCGCAACTATCAGGGCCTCGCAGTGCTCGCGCTTGCCTTTGCCATGGGCATGATCCCCCTGGGGGTATACATCCTCAAGCATCCCACCGCCTTTCTCGCCCGCAGCCGACAGGTCATGGTCACCTGGCGAATCCACGAGGTGGGGAATCTCTCCCCGCTGTGGAACAATGTCAAAGCAGCGCTGCTGATGTTCAATTACCGAGGCAACGGCAACGATTTCTTCATTGACGAACCGCTCATGGAATCGCCAGTATCCGTGTTCTTTGTACTGGGCTTGATATATAGCCTGGTCAATTGGCGCAAGCCAGCTTACTTTCTGTTGCTGATCTGGACCATTCTGACATTGATGCTGGGCGTGCTGGCCATGCCCAATGGCAACCGCTGCATTGGGGCCATCCCCCCCGCTTACACGTTCGCCGGGCTTTTCCTGAGCGTAGGTTGGGAGCAACTGACGGCAATTGTGGGAGGACGACGCCAGGCGTTACTCGCTGCGGCGGCCGTGCCATTGCTCGTCGTTGTCGCACATGGCACCTATCGTGACTATATTGGCCCTACACGACGCTTCATGCATGGCTTCTTCGAAGATGGATTGGCGGCGGGCAAACTCATCAGGCTCTATCTGGACGACTATCATGTCTTTCTCAGCGATCGCTACTACGTGGCCCGGTCAGTGCGCTTCATTACCTACCGCTCCGGCGAGGAACCCCATTATCGCCCCTACAGCCTTTTCGAGCCTGCGGCGGTCCTTCTCTTCAATCAATTTCCCCGAGACGAGCCGTTGGCCTTCTTGCTGGAACCCACGGCACGCAATCGTCAAATCATGGACCTGCTGCGGGAAAAGTTCCCCAGCGCCGCCTATGGCAGGCTCATGGACCCCGACAAACCGGGACAAGTGGGCCTGCTGGCCCTGACGGTGCCGGCTGAGGCGAACGCCGTAGTCGAGGGCTACCAGCAGGGCCTTCTAGCGCGTTACTATCGTGGATCCAACTGGGATGGCTCGGTAGTGTACGAAATGGTAGACCCTCTCATCGCTGTTCATCGGCAGCTTCAGCTTCCCTCGTTCAGCGTGTGGTGGCAGGGAACGATCAATGTCTCCGAATCCGGCGCCTACACCTTTGAAACGCTGTCCGATGACGGTTCATATCTGTACATTGACGGTCAACTGGTGGTGGACAACGGCGGCACCCATAGCTCGCGCCCAGCTTCCGGCACCGTGAACCTGGAGGCTGGCCCACACCAGATTGATATAAAGTACTTCCAGGATGGCGGGGGCATCACCATGGAGGTCTTCTGGCAGCCGCCGCGTGGTCCCAAGGAATTCCTTCCGGCTCAGGTGCTTTTTCCACCAAGCACGGTGGATCTGGCTGCATTGCCTCCTGTCACGCTGCCGTCTGTGGCGGAGCAGGCAACACCAGTGCCGGCAGCGGAGCAGCCCGTGGCCATGGCCACACCGCTGCCGGTGGAGAACCCCGTTGGCGAGCTGGGCATTGGTCAATTCATCCTCCAGTGGGGTAGTCAGGGTTCCGGCCCTGGTCAGTTTAAGGAGCCGGTGGACGTGGCG
>CAZRSI010000355.1:0-2016 GCA_964602575.1 uncultured Anaerolineae bacterium | reverse complement strand
CGCTTGGCCAGAGTCGCAACAGGTCGCCGAGGCCGCTGGACTAAGGTCCAGCGGAAGCGGGTGAGTAGTTACCTCCTGGCAAACAAAAAGGCCGCAGGACAGGCTGCGGCCCCCAATGATCCCAAGCAAGGGACCATCATGCGTGGTCAATCTGACCTGCTATAGGCAGCTTTAGCTGGTAAAAGGCCTCGCGGGGCCACCTTGGACTGTCCGGACACTCCTTAGACTTAGAATTCGATTCTTCTTGGGACATTGATCCTCACCTACCACACCACAGCTTCTGAAATTGTTATTTGATTATAGCAAAACCAGGCCAATTTGTCAACCTTGACATTCCTGTCGGGATATGGTATGATTTCTTTAACAAAACGATGGGCTCTGAGAACGCTGCAAGGGCGCGGATGCCTCTTCAAACTCTTTAGTGAAGAGGCTTTTTCGTTAAGTGATGACAACTTGAAGCTTTGTCTCTGAGGCGGTCAGTCTGCAAAGTCTGTCTGCAAATTTCGCTTGCTCGTTTGATCCGCCGCCAACCTGCCCTCCGGTAACCTTTGCCGGAGGGGGATGAAGATATGGGTAAAGTCGAGTTAGACAGGACGTGGGTTTTGTGATACAAAATGTCTAAAGACTACGATGCCGGCATGTAGAACCTTGCAGTAAAAGGCAAGGAAACAAAGCTGGATGTTAAACTCCCCTCGCTTCGCTGCGCAAGCCGGCATGTCCCTGAGATTGCCCAACTTGCAAAAAACTGCTATAATCCAGTTTGAAAGCGTATTAGGCACTAAAGCAAAGTAACAACTGGGAGGCGAGGATGCGCATTGCTATCACAGGACACAAAGGCCAGCTTGGCAGAGCACTACAGGATGTGTTGAAAGGGGAGACTCTTTTGGGCTTAGACCTGCCAGAGTATGACATTACCGACAGGCAAGGCATGTCTCAGGTCATAACCGATTTTGCCCCTCAAGTGGTTATTCACGCCGCAGCCATGACCAACGTGGACGGCTGCGAGCGTGACCCCGACACGGCCTACCGAATCAACGGCCTGGGGACCCAAAACATAGCCCTGGCCTGCCAGAAGTGTGGGGCGGCTATGGTCTATGTCAGCACCAACGAGGTCTTCGACGGAACCAAGGACACACCATATCTGGAATTCGACCAGCCCCATCCTATCAACGCCTACGGTCGCTCCAAGCTGGCAGGTGAGTTTTTCACTCAAGCTCTCCTGAATCGCTTCTACATCGTGAGGACCGCCTGGCTCTATGCTCATGGCGGCAACAACTTCGTGACCAAGATCATCCGCGCCGCCGATGAGCGGGGCGAATTGCGGGTGGTCACCGACGAGGTGAGTTCTCCCACCTATGCCCCAGACCTGGCGGAGGCTATCGCCAAACTGATCCGCACCGAGCACTATGGCATCTACCACTTCACCAACGAGGGCATCTGTTCGCGCTACGATTTCGCGGCCAAGATACTGGAGCTCTCGGGGCGAGGGCACGTCCCCATTCATCCCGTCACCTCCGACCAGTACACCCGCGCATCCACTCCTCCTCCCTACTCGCCGATCCGCAACTTCTGTGGGGCTACGGCTCTGGGAATCAGGCTGCGTCCATGGGAGGAAGCGCTGAAGGAGTATTTCGGGTTGTAAGGGCTGTGAACCTCCCGCAGGTTCTCAACCTGCGGGAGGTTCGAGGTTGTTGCCAATGCTTATGGAAGCACTTCTCGGTTCACTGGCCACAAAGATTTTGGACAAGGCCCTCGATGCCCTGGCCGACCGGCCAGCTATCCAGCAGGTAAGGTGGTTCCTGGCGGGCGACCCGGCCAGGGCCGCCCTGGTCCGGGCCATAAGGAAGGCCTACGCCGCGCTGGAGGAGCGATACCCTAAGTTGGCCGCCGACGCCCTTCACGAGACCTTCTTCCGCCAGGAGGAGGTGATTGCCGAGCTGGCCCGCGTCCTCAGCAGGCGTCCCGAGGAGATGCCGAGCCCCCAGCGCCTGGCCGAGCTGGCCCGCGCCCAGTACC
>CAZRSI010000354.1:0-2020 GCA_964602575.1 uncultured Anaerolineae bacterium | reverse complement strand
ACGCCGCCAGCATCGCAGCCATGATCCTCACCACCGAGGCCCTGATCACCGAGATACCTGAGAAAGAGAAGCCGACCACGCCGCCTGTGCCGGAATACTAAACCCGTTCTCCGCTCTAACGGCTATAACGCGAGTAGCTCCTCTTGAAGAGGAGCTACTCGCCCACTTTACACCCTTTTTGGCTCCGCGGTGATTGGCAGTGAGGGAAGACCTGGACATCCGACAAGTTCTAGAGGAGTTCTTTGCTCTGAGCAATATCGCTCACGAAACAAAGCGAATCCTGGCTAGGGGTCTTAGGCACAAGGATGCCCCCCTGCCCTCATCGGACCAGGAGTACCTGTCGGCCACGCTAACCCACTTGGGCGAGGCACGGGAGGGGTTTGCCCTCTGCTTGAGAACTACGTCCGTATCCGATCCAGACGAGTTGCGCTACCTTGTGCGCCAGATTCTATTTGATTGGAGCTGGCTTGAGGACCTGGGCCTGGTTAGCGAAACGGGGGGCGAAATCGAATCGGTTGGCTCACAACTATTGATCTTCGCCCATACTTATGTCACTTTGGGACTCCTACCGCATCTACCACCCTACCAGGTAACTTACCCGCAGGGCCGTCCTACTTACGCCGACATCCCCGTACCCCACACACCAGGAGAGGTCTTGCTGCGTATTGAAGAGCTGGAGCAAGTAGTGTCTGAGGCCAGCGTCCTGCCCATGGGCGAACTGGAACCCGATCCTCTGAGACGGACCTACGGTTTTTTCGAGACCAGCGCTTTGCTGGCAGCGCATCATCTGTCCCTATTCCTAGCAAACCAGATATAAAGGAGGTAAACTCATGCCCCTGTACGAATACGAATGCCTCGACTGCGGTCTTCGCTTCGAACGCCTTGAACGCTTCAACGATCCACATCCCGTGCAGTGCCCACGAGGCCATAGCAATGTGCGGCGAGTGTTCTCCCCGCCGGCCATTGTCTTCAAGGGTCCGGGGTTTTACGTGACCGACAACCGCAAGGACAACGGGGGCAACAAGAAGCCCGGTAAGAAAGAAGAGGCTCCTAAGGAAGAAGCCGCCGACTGAAAGCAGGAGGTCGGCGGCTTTTCAATTAATATGCCCTGTCTACGTGCAACAGGCAATCAGTGTATACGCCAAGAGGCAATGCGAACTTCGCTGTTACACACCACAACCCGGCTGGTGGTTGTAGAATCATCAGCCGTAGAGACGATGTCGAAAACTTCACAGGGGTCACTATCATAGAAGGTAGACTGAGAAACAAACGGTCTAAACTCGGCTTTCTTCCCTCTGAAATAAACTGTGTTGCCAATGAGACTAACGGAATGCCTGCCAGTCCCCCCCCACCCATATACGCCCTCCGAGGCCGTATATGAGCCCCTCCCACGTGGCATCCTTCCCTTTGCATTTTATGACGTTTAGGTTGCATCGTGGGGGTGTACCAGTTTGCTTGTTGGATAACAGCAACAGATGATCGCTATACACACCATCGGGAATATGCCCGTCAACCACACCGAATTCGTCCATGCAATCCGAACTGGGACACCACTCGACATAGTAATAGTTCTCAACGGAGCTCGCTATCTTTCCCCCTGGCCGATACTCCTCGATGTTAAAGCCTAAAGGGGGATGTGGCATAACAGACACCTGGCGTGGGTTGTCTTCCGAGGGAGTGAATTCCATGCTTGCCAGCACCTCGTAAGTGGTCACGTACTCCATCGTCCCGGTGATCTCAGCGGTTTCCGCGTTTATCTTTATGTCCCCATTGGTATGCACGTTACCTACAAGGGTCACACCACTGGCTCGAATATCAATCCCCCGTGGTGCAGTCGCTGCTTTGAGACCATATGACATAGCCTGCACCACCGCTGCCCTGAGAGGATTTGGATCCCCGGCTGGTTATGGTCACACTGATGGGCCAGATGCCATTGATTGCATGAGGGACAGTGATGGTGGCCATCCGTTGGCGATCACGCTGGAGTAGAAGCCGGGATTATAAAGTAACTGCCCAATGG
>CAZRSI010000353.1:0-2040 GCA_964602575.1 uncultured Anaerolineae bacterium | reverse complement strand
CGCCCGGACCGATGCCCAATGCGGTCAGGGTCAGCCGCAGCGCATCCGTTCCCGAGGCCACGCCCACCCCATACTTGCATTCGCAATAGGCGGCCGCCTTCTCCTCCAGTTCCCGGACGGCCGGCCCCAGGATGAACTGCCCGCTTAGCAGGACTTCCTTGATGGCCGCATCAATCTCGTCTTTGATGGATTTGTACTGCGCTTTCAGGTCGAGAATGGGGATCATCCCAAGTACAATGCCTTCCTCAAAGCCATCTCAATACGGGACATCAGCCCTGACGACAAACGCCCTAACCTGCGCTGCAACACTGAACAATGGACTATCGCCAGCTTCTCCGCTTTGACCACAGATGTCTTTGCCAGGCCGGTTTGAGCGAAGCCCTGTCCCCCCTCTTCGATCAGCACCCAAGTCTCCCGTAGCGGCTTGGCTGGGACCCTCGAAAACACCCCTATTACAATCGCATCCTCCCCGAACACCGCCCATACCACCGCCGGTCTGAGTTTGGTGCTGCTGAGGTCGGTGAAGGGGAATCGCATCAGCCCAACCTCACCGCGCTCAGCTCTCATCTGCGAGGTAGTCATAGATGTCCTCACCGGGTTCATTCCATTCCGCAAACCCCGTCTCGGCCAAGCACATCATCTCGAACGTCTCGGCTCGCCCCCTCATCTCATCCGCCAGTCGGATAAACTCCAGAGGCGGCAACCGGAAAACGAGGGTCTTGATTTCTTCCATTGTCATAGTCACGCCCGTCTGCTCCATGTCAATCACCTCCTGATACAATTCTACCCCTAACACTTCTAAGCGCTCAAGTATAGCCTGATACATCTCATAGAACACGCTCCACTCGACGAAATCCATCCCATCTCCTAACTCGCCAGCCCGGAAGCGACGATAGAATTCCTCAGAGGACATATTATATCGCTTCTCATAATCGGCTAGCCGAGCTTCTAAATCGCGCCGCTCCGCATGTGCTCGCTTGATCTCCGTAGCCAGCAGCTTATCAATGGCTCGATCAATCACCTCACTACGGAAGCCCTGGCGGTAAAGTCGCTCTAAACTTTGAAGTTTATCAAGCGTACGAACCACCGTGTCCATATCTCTTCACCTCCTCCTCTCTGCTCCCTGGCTTCCCTACACTCCTGCTCCCTTGCCCGTCCGCTCCTCTGCACCCACATACACCCTGCTCTACCCCATAGCGCTCAATAGCCCGTCGTAGCGACTCCCCGGCCCGTTCGATCTCGATCAAGTCCACCGGGCGATCACCGATCACTTCCTCCACCAGCCTCCAGGCCTCCCAGTAATCGCCGTCCACCAGGCCCTCAACGGCCAGGTCCACATCAGAGTCCGGCACAAACCAGGCGGCATGGGCCAGCGAGCCGAAGAGCACTACCCGTCTGACCCCGAAGCGGGCCTTCAATATATCCGCAGCCTTATAAAGTTGTTCATCCACACTTCTCCAGGTAGGCCGCAATAGCCCTGGCATACTCGTCGAAGTCGCCCAGGCGCTTCTTCAGGATGGCGTAAACCTTGGCATCGTCAATCCTGGCGTAGTCGTGCACTATCAGGTTGCGGAAGCTGGCCATGTCTAGCAACGTTGGCAACAGCTCTTTGGAAACCACTCCCTCCTCCGCCAGCACCCGAAACACATCTCTGTTGTCTTCAGGATAGCGAAACCCTTCCAAGGCGATCAGCCGACGGCCGACGTCCAAACAGGCTTCGACAGCAACTTGCAATGCGCGTTCAACAGCCCGACGGAGCACTTTATTGTCCAGATAAACTTGAAAGCTGGTGGCCCGTTCCCGATAGCTTCGAAGCTCGTCCACGTATTCAGCGAGTAGTTTCAGCCGACCGGCGATGACGTCGTCTACGTCCCCCAAGGCCCACCTCCTTGATTTTCTGTAGCAGGTCGCGGGTATGGAAATCATACATCGGCTTCAGGTCGGCATAGATCTTGCCTGCCCGCACCTCGAACTCCACCCGCGCGGCCCGATCCCGCTCGAAGACCAGCCGCCCGTGCTTGAGCACCTGGTGCTGCAACA
>CAZRSI010000352.1:0-2042 GCA_964602575.1 uncultured Anaerolineae bacterium | reverse complement strand
CACGAGGCCATCACCTTTCTGCTTGAGCACCTGCCGCCTAATCTGCGCCTGGTCATCGCCACCCGCGCCGACCCGCCGTTGCCGCTGGCGTGACTGCGAGCGCGCGACCAACTGACCGAATTGCGCCAGACAGACCTGCGCTTCACGACCGAGGAAAACGCTGCCTTCCTCAACCGGGTGATGGGGCTGGACCTGACAGACAAGGACGCGGCGGCGCTGGAAGCCCGCACCGAAGGTTGGATCGCCGGCCTGCAGATGGCCGCTCTCTCAATCCAGAGGCAGGAGGACGGCCTCTCCCTGCAAGTGCCGGCCGGCATCATCCCCATGCTCCTGGGGATGATGCTGTTCGCTTTTTCCGACCAGGTGGGCGCGTTTTTCAGATCGCTCGGTGCCGCACAGATTCTTTTCGTCGGCTGCGCCGTCCTGGCGGCGCTCGACGGGGCCGTCCTGACGGCAGCGACGGCCCGCTTCCAACGGTCGCGGTTGATTTCGAGATGACCTATCGAGAAGCAACGCTCTACTTCTACACCGGCACCGGCAACTCGTACCGCGTGGCGACCTGGCTGGCCGAGGCCGCTCAGGACGCGGGGGCGAAAGTCATCCTGCGTTCCATCGGGTCAGCCCGCCCTGTGGAAGAGATCGGCCGGGGCGAGAGCGCGCTCCTGGGGCTGGTGATGCCGACCCACGGCTTTACCGCGCCCTGGGCTATGCTCCGCTTCGCCCTGCGCCTGCCGCGCCGCCAGAGCACCCGCGCTGTAGTCATCGCCACCCGCGCCGGAGGCAAGATCGGTCCGCTCTTCACGCCGGGGATCGAGGGCACCGCCACCTGCTTCATCGCCCTCATCCTGGCGCTCAAGGGCTACCACGTCCGGGGCGTGACCGGGGTGGACATGCCCTCCAACTGGATCGCCGTGCATCCGGGGTTCTCTGCCGGGACGGTGGCAAGTATCAAAGCGCGAGCCAGGGAAAAAGTGGCCCGTTTCAGCGATGCCATCCTCTCCGGCGGACGACGCTTCACCGGTTGGCTCCCGCTCCTGATCGGCCTCTACTTCTTCCCCATCTCGCTCGCCTACCTGCTGCTGGGACGGCTCTTCCTGGCCAAGATGTTCTTCGCCTCCGACCGTTGCACCGGCTGCGGGCTGTGCGCCGAGCACTGTCCCAATCACGCCATCGAGATGCGCGGCTGCGGGAGACACCTCCGCCCGTATTGGACCTTCCGCTGCGAGAGTTGTATGCGCTGTATGGGCTACTGCCCCACCCGGGCGATCGAGGCCAATTACCTGTTGGGCATAGGAGTGTACCTCCTGGCGGCCCTCATCCCCACCACCGCCCTCCTGGCCTGGCTGACGGCCCGTGCCCCGGCGTTGGCTTTCCTGAGCGGGACGCCGCGCTGGGTGTGGGAATCGGTCTGCGCGATTGTCATCCTCGCCGTCCTCTCCCCGATTCTGCATCTCCTGCTGTGGGTTAGGTGGATCAATCGCTTTTTCACGCTCACCACGCCTACCCACTATTACCGCCGCTACCACGAACCGGAGGCAACGCTCAAGCACCTGGAGTGAGGCAACTGACCGAGATGGACAGATGGGAGTCAAGCACCTGGTCACCTGACCAGGTAGAAGACTATCCACCTGACCAGTACCCAAACTCCCCAGATGGCAGATGCGTCTGGGGAGTTTTTTTGATATACTATGGGCGATGAACAGAGAGAAGTCACAACTGGCCGATGAGGTAAAGAGAATACGAATTCTACTAGCTGATGACCAGGCGAAGGTGCGCTCGGCGTTGCGGCTGGTATTAGAGCAACAGCCAGGCATCAGCATCCTGGGGGAAGCCGTTGATGCCACGGGCCTGCTGGACTGGGTGAAAGCGACCTGTCCCGACTTGGTATTGCTCGATTGGGAGTTGCCCGGCCTGGAAACGGATAGCCTGCTGTCAGCCTTGCGCACCTGTTGCCCCCACCTAAAGGTGATCGCCCTCAGCGTGAGGCCGGAAGCACGGCAGGCGGCGCTGGAGGCCGGGGTTGATGCCTTCGTCAGCAAGGG
>CAZRSI010000351.1:0-2061 GCA_964602575.1 uncultured Anaerolineae bacterium | reverse complement strand
GGACATGATAACCGCTTTCGGCAAGCTGGTCGGCAAAGCTCCCGGTCCGGTCACTGGCAGTTCTAAAGCACTGGACGATTGGTGGAAAAGCCCCCAGGCCAAGGGCCGAGAAATCTGTACTGTGTGTGGCACGCGGCCCATGGGCTACGGTGCGCCGGATTGGGCAAAGCACGAAGCCGAGCATCATGATGAAGCCCGAAAACCGGTTGTTGGTTGCCAGACATGCAAGACACTGCGCCGCAAGCTATGCTACGCCTGCTACCTGAGGCGTGGCAGCCGGGCCAGGGATTGGGCGCGGAACGAAGAGGGCGCTTTTCAGCGCACCATCTGGATTGACGAGGCGGCCGATGACAACGGACGCTTTGCCCTGGTGGTGGGCCGCTTCGTCCTGAAAGGCTGGCTGGACGGCAAGCTAGTGAGAACTATGCTGGTGGCGCCGGGTAAAGAGAAGAACCCTTCGCCGGCCCGCATACGCCGCTGCTGGGAGACCACCCGCCAGTTCTGGCGGGACCTGGTGGAAGGTCGAGAGAACAAGCCGCCAGAGTTGGAAAAGGCCCTCGAGCCACGCTCCTTCCGCCTGCGCATCACCCCGAACAATGCAGCCGAGGTAAACAGGGAGTTGGGCCCTTATCACGTTTACGACTGGCCTTTACGCGGCGCAACCACATTGAGCGTCGTCTGGGTGCCTGATGAGAAAGGAGGCGGACACTTCCTGACAGCCGATAACCTGTGGTACCTGGCCGGACCAGAGCAACTGGCCTTCCCTGAAGAGGCATTGAAAAATGACTCCTGCTTGCTGTACGAATTCGGCCGAGTGATCAACGCTCAGCGAGAGGTGACTTTGCTGGAACCATCCGGCTACGGTCGTCCGGCAGAGGTCAAGGTGGTGGTCAAGAAGCCGAAAGTCGAGCCGCTATGCAAGCCCTACACCCCCTACATCCCCCTCCTGACCGAGCCAGCCACTTTCATGGTGCTGGTCCCCGCCGATAGAGCCCTGAAGGTGGCGCGGGCCATCAAGGAGAAGTACGACCGGGAGATGGCCCGCGTGCGCGACCGACTACCCCTGCACTTGGGCCTGGTCTTCGCCCCCCGCCGCACTCCCCTGAGCGCGGTGCTGGAGGCCGGCCGGGCCATGCTGGAGATGCCTGATGAGTGGGAGGAATGGCAAATCGTCAGCAAAGAGATCAGTGAGAAGACGCTGGAGGATGGCAGACGGGTGTCGGCAGAGGTGGCGCTGGGTCTCCGCCCCGCCGGCCAGGGGATCAATCCCCCGGCTGAGCAGCCCAAGGGCGCTGAAGCGGTCTCGACCAGCCGGCTTCAGCCGGCTTCCCCTGCTCAGCCCGACGATTCATCGTCGGGCGACGGCACGGCCCGGGTCACCTGGCACTACCCCCTCCTCATGGGCGACGGCCAAACCCCCGACGTCTGGTATCCCCACCTGCTGCTCGCCAACCCGGAGTCAAAATCCGAGCTGAGCCTGGAGGCCAAAGACTTCCACCGGGTGGATGACCTGACCGACAAGGTCTATATCCGCCCCTCCCGCTTCGATTTCGTGTTTCTGGACACCACCGCCCGCCGCTTCGAGATCGTCTACCAGCCCCAGACTTCCGAAGTCTTAGAGACTTCGGAAGTCTGCAGACCTTCCCGCCGCACCCGCCCTTACCTGCTGGACGACCTGGACCGCCTGGAGAAGCTGTGGGAGGAGATGTGTTACCTGGAAAAGTCCCAGCGCCATCAGGTGGTCAGCACCATCGAGGCTACCCGGGAGGCCTGGTTCGGCGATGACCGGAAGGGCAAATCATGGGACGATGAGGTGTTCCGCCAGTTCGTGCACGATACCCTGGCCGGCGCCGCCTGGCCCAAAGGGCACAAATGGGCGGACATTGACAAAGAGATTCGCCAGGGACTGGAAAACGCCGGGAGGACCGGCGAACTGGCCGATCTGTTTGAACTGCACATGCAAATCCTGAAAGAGAAAGGAGAAATGAAAGAGGAGGTCCTGAAATGGCAATCTACAAACGACAGCGGTATCTGTTGATGAGCACCGACCCCGTCCACGTG
>CAZRSI010000350.1:0-2067 GCA_964602575.1 uncultured Anaerolineae bacterium | reverse complement strand
GCTCCTTGGCCTGTTGCAATAACTCCGCTGAGGCAGCATAAGGGCTGTGGGGCTGCACCGAAGGAACCACCAGGGAATCGCCCTTCCATTGGCTCAGCAGGTACTCCGTGTATTTGAGTTGCTCTTCCGGGGTCTTGCAATTAGCTGTGGGGAAGTCTACCAATGCCTCCCCGATAATTACACGAATGCCGGCCTCCTTGCACGCCTTAGCAATGTCGTCTTCGAAGTAATACATATCGCAGAAAAGGACCGTGCCGGAGCGGATCATCTCCGCCGCCGCCAGTTGGGTGCCCAGGCGGACGAACTCCGGGCTCAGCAACTTGGTTTCCGCCGGCCAGATGTATTTGTACAGCCAGGCCTCCAGCGGAAGGTCGTCGGCGATGCCGCGGAAGAGGGTCATGGGAGCATGGGTGTGGGCGTTGAGAAGCCCAGGCATGATCAGCTTGCCGGTGGCGTCAATTCGCTCCCGTCCGCGATAGGCTTTCTCCACTTCCTGGCGGGGTCCGACGGCAACGATGGCCCCCCCGTCCACAGCTGCCGCTCCTGGGTCGTAGATGTTCCAGTCCGGATCAGCCGTCAACACGATTCCGCCATCCACCACCAAGTCAACCTCTTTTGGAATCATTCATGAACCTCCTAGCCGCTTGGTTTTTCACTGTTTACACGTGGAGCTACCCTATCGCCGCGAAACGCTGGATGAGCTCGCCGATGTACCTGATGCCCTCGAAGTAATCGCTCAGGCGAATGTTCTCGTTAGGGGCATGGGCGTTGGCGCCGGGATAGCCGATACCGGCCAGGACAGCCGGAATGCCCAGGGCCTCGGAGAGGGGATACATCGGGCCGCTGCCGGCCATGGTAGGGTAGATCACGGGCCGATGGCCATAGACAGCCTCCGCAGCGGCGATAGCTGCCTGCACTATCGGCGCATCCAGAGGCGCCCGGGCCGAGTGTTCGCCAACTCCCGCCACGATCTCGATGTCCTGGAAACCCCGGCGATCGAGGTGTTGGCGCAACAATTGCTCCACCAGATCCGGGGTGAGGTTGGGAACCAGGCGGAAATCCAACTTGACCGTGGCTGTGCTGGGCAGCACCGTCTTCTCACCCTCCTCGATGTATCCGCTCCTGAAGCCGCAGATAGTGCAGGTGGGCTCATAAAGGTGCTTCTTCAGGGCCTCCACCCCTGAGAGACCACGCACAAACTCGGAGATGCCAAATCTCTCCTTCATCTTCTCTTCCTCAAAAGGGATAGCTTTCAGCATCTCCATCTCCATGGGCGTCGGTTCGGCCACGTGGTCCATGAAGCCGTCAATGGTGATGTGGTCGTCCTGGTCCTTCAGGGTGGAGAGGGCCCACACCAGGCGCCAGGCGGGATTGGGCACGATGGTGGCCAGGGAGGAATGGAGATCGCTCTTAGCTCCCCTGGCTCTGAGTTCCAGGTAGGCGATGCCCTTCAGGCCCAAGGAGAGGACGAAGCGCTCCCCCTCGTCCTTGCCGCCCGACTCCCAGAGGCAACCATCGGCGGCCAGGAGGTCGCGGTTCTCCTGAGCGAACTGGGCCAGATGAGGACTGCCTGTCTCCTCCTCCCCCTCGACCACGAACTTGATTCTCAGGGGGAGCTCTCCGAAAGTTGTCTGGTAGGCTTCGATGGCCTGGATACGGGCGAGGAGGTTACCCTTGTTGTCGGCCACGCCGCGGGCGTAGAGCTTCCCCTCGCGAACGGTGGGCTCAAAGGGCGGTGACTCCCACTCGTCCAGGGGATCGGGTGGCTGGACGTCGTAGTGGTTATAGATGAGCAGAGTGCGCTCCCCCTGGCCCAGTTCGGCGAAGACCACCGGTGGGCCGTCGTTCACGGGGACAAGGCGCACCTCCGCTCCCAGCCTCTCCAGCCGGGCCCTCACCAGTTCCGCCATCTCCTCCAGGCCCACGTTTTGAGTGGAGATGCTGGGCTGGCGGCAGAATTCCTTGAGTTCTTCGATAAAGCGATCAGCATTATCCTCGACATAAGAATCAAACTTCTCCATGTTTTCTCCCTTCTGCTGTTTTCGACAATGGGTGAACTAATTCTAC
>CAZRSI010000349.1:0-2070 GCA_964602575.1 uncultured Anaerolineae bacterium | reverse complement strand
CGCTCATCACGGCTGACCAGGGGCGTGTTGAAGGCCAGGTGGGCCAGCAGGTCGTAGGCATCGGCATCAGGAGCCTCCAGCAGGCGGGCCAAAAGCTCAGGGCTGACGTGCCGCGCCTTGAGGTCGCGGATCAGCCCTTCGCGCTTGTCTTTGTCAGACCAGGCAGCCCGTAGTTCAGCCAGGGTGCGGCAACGGGCGGCGATTTCCTCCTGGCTGAGTTTGAGGTACTCACGAGGCTTGAGACGCTGGCCGGTGGCCGTGATCTCGATCTCGAAATACCGCTCCTCAATGATGGTCACCGTCAGCCCGCTGATGGTGATCTTCTTTACCTTCCCGGGTTCCTTGTCGAGCCGCCATTCGGGGCCGGCTTCTTTGACGATGGGCACGGCTTCGGGAACAGGCTCAACCTCGATGTTCGTCTCTTCGAGGAACGCCGGGAAGCCGTCAAATTCAGGGTCCTCAAACAGCTCGGTGCAGCCCACGTAGTCGAAGATGCGGAAGGACAGTTTGCCCTTCTCCTCGCAGATGCGGCTGCCTCGGCCTACGATCTGCTTGAAAACGACCATGGAGTTGATGGGACGCAGGAAGACGATGTTCCGCACATTGGGAGCGTCCACCCCTGTGGTGAGAAGGTCCACGGTGGTCGCCACCACCGGCGTCAGCTTGTCGTTGTCCTGGAAGCGCTCCAGCATCTCGCGCCCGAACTCGCCCTCGTCGGAGACGATGCGCACCGCGTAGTCGGCGATGCCCAGGTTGCGGCGTTCATTGTTGATCCGCTTGGCGACCGCTGCGGCGTGCTCTTGATCCACGCAGAAGACCATCGTTTTGTTCATGGCGCTGTCTACGGCATCCACCAGGCTCACCAAGTGTTTAACAATGGTATCGTTGCGGTCTGGAAGCCGGACCACCCGCTCGAAGTCTTTGGTGGTGAAAGTCTCGTGTCCGAGCACCAGCCCTTCTTTGTCCAAGTTGGTCTGTATACGATGGATCTTGTAGATAGCCAAGTAGCCATCCTCGATGCCATCAGCGAGGCTGTACTGGTAGGCTGGCTCGCCGAAATACTGGTAGGTGTCAATATTGTCGTCCCGTTTGGGCGTCGCTGTCATGCCCAGTTGGACAGCGCCGGAGAAATGCTGCAGAATCTCGTTCCACGTGCCAAAGCCAGAACGATGGCACTCGTCAATAATGATGAGGTCGAAGAAGTCGGGTGGGTACTGCTGATAGAGCCGGTTGCCCTCCTCACCGGTATACATGGCCTGATAGATGCTGAAGTAGATGTCCCGCGACTTGAGAGCGTGACTGCTCTCGATGACGTCGCGGGCCTCGCCGAAGGGCTCGAAGGTGTTGTAAGCCTGGTTGCGCAGCACATTGCGGTCGGCCAGGTACAACACCCGCTTCATGTAGCCCGATTTGACCAGCTTCCAGGCGATCTGGAAAGCGACGTAGGTCTTGCCCGTGCCGGTGGCCATGGTCAGCAGGACGCGCTTCTGCCCCCGAATGATGCGCTCGATGACCCGGTAGATGGCCTGCTCCTGGTAGTAGCGGGGGCGCATTTTGGTGATTGGGCTGTAGTGGAAGGGATAGAGAAGCGGACTGGTAGGGGCGACCCTTGCGGTCGCCCGTGATGGGGCAGGGGCAAGCCCTGCCCCTACCAGGCCCAGCCGCTCCCAGAGTTCCTCCGGGCGAGGGAAGCAATCGAGGGTTCGCTGGATGCTGGTGGTGAAGTCATACTCCTCGATCTGATGGCCGTTGCTGGAGTAGGCAAAGGGGATGTTGGCCCGCGCCGCGTACTCTTTTGCCTGCTGCATCCCGGCCAGGTGCGATTCAGATTCGGCTTTGGCCTCAAGAATGGCAATGGGATAGGTGCGGTAACGAAGCAGATAGTCAGCCTTCTTGGGCCTCTCGCGTCTCTCCACATTGCCTTCGAGAACTACGCGGCCGCCGGTTTCGGGGGTGAGGTAATATTCCCGCTGGATGGCTTCTTCCGTCCAGCCAGATTCACGCAACTTTGGATCAATAAGCTTAGCGCGGGTGTCAGCTTCGTTTAGCATGACCGCCACTCTGTTTGCT
>CAZRSI010000348.1:0-2083 GCA_964602575.1 uncultured Anaerolineae bacterium | reverse complement strand
TCCTCCTCTCCGATCATAGGCACGCCCAGCTCGCGAGCCCTGTTGTATTTGGTAGCGCCAGGGGATTCTCCTACCAGCAGATAGTCGGTCCTGCTGGACACGGACCCCGTAACCTTGCCGCCGTGGCTCTCGATCAGCGCCTTGGCCTCCTCGCGGCTCATGGAGGGCAAAGTGCCGGTGATGACAAAGGTCAATCCGGCCAACGGCTGGGGTCGCTCCTCAACCTCCTTCCTCTCCTCCATCCTGACCCCAGCCCGCCGTAGCTTCTCGATGATCTCTCGGTGCCGCTCCCGGCTAAACCACTCCACAATGCTCTTCGCTGTGCGAGGTCCTATCCCCTCGATAGCCTCCAACTCCTCCTGGGTGGCGGCCATCAGCTCATCAATGGATGAGTAGTGCTTGGTCAGGAGTTGGGCCACGGTGCTCCCCACGTAGCGGATGCCCAGGGCGGTGATCAGCCGCCAGAGGGGCCGGTCCTTGGAGGCCTCGATGGCCGCCAGAAGATTGTCAGTGCTTTTCTCGGCGAAACCCTCCAGGGCCAGGATGTCTTCTCTCCGCAGATAGTAGAAATCAGCCACATCTTTGAGCAACCCCGCTTTCACAAACTGCTCCGCCATACGGGAGCCGAAACCCTCGATGTCCATGGCCCCTCGGGAGGCAAAATACTCCACCCGCCGCACCAATTGAGCGGGACAGGCAGCATTGACACAGTAGTAAGCTACTTCTCCCTCGGGCTTCACCACCGGCTCGCCGCAGGCGGGGCAACGCTCGGGCATGTGGAAAATCCTCTCCTCTCCCGTACGAAGGTCCACAACGGGCCCCACCACGTAGGGAATGACCTCTCCGGCACGCCGCACAATCACCGTGTCACCGATGCGAATGTCCTTACGATGTATATCGTCCTCATTATGCAAGGCTGCCTGCCTGACAATGACTCCCCCCACCTCCACCGGTTCCAGGATGGCAAATGGGTTCAGGGTACCAGTACGCCCGACGTTGATGCCGATGTCTAGCAACTTGGTGGTCGCCTCTCGGCCAGGGAACTTGTAGGCAATGGCCCCTCGGGGGGCGTTGCCCACGGCTCCCAGGTGTTCCTGGATCTCCAGCGAATTGATCTTGACCACCACCCCGTCCACCTCATAGTTGAGGAGGTCTCGCTTCTTCATCCATTCGTGGCAGTAGGCCACCACCTGTTCGAAATCGGGAAGCAGACGGCTATCGAGATTGACAGGGAAGCCCATGCGCTTGAGGTACTGAAGAGCCTCCCACTGCGTGGTAATCGTGACTCCCTCACTATCCACCACGGCGTAGGTGAAAATGGAAAGGGGGCGGGAAGCAGTGATGCGGGGGTCTAGCTGACGCACCGAGCCCGCGGCGGCGTTGCGGGGATTGGCGAAAGTCTTCTGGCCCGACTCTGCTAGGCGTCGGTTGAACTCCATGAACTTGTCAATGGGCATGTAAGCCTCGCCCCGCACCACCAGACGGGCCGGCGGAGGCCCATTGGACGAGACGGGAATGCGCAGGGGCACGCCCTTGATGGTCTTGAGGTTGGCAGTCACATCCTCCCCCTCGAAACCATTACCCCGTGTCGCGCCCTGAACGTAGCGCCCATTCTCGTAGGTAAGCACCACCGTCAGGCCATCGATCTTGGGCTCCACTACATATTCCAGATCCTTTACGGTGATTCCTTCCGGCAAGAGCTTGCTGATGCGTTCCAGCCAGGCCCTGAGTTCCTCCTCATTGAAGGCATCGTTCAAGCTAAGCATTGGCCTGGGGTGGCTCACCTTCTCGAATTTCTCCAGCGGCTCGGCCCCTACCCTTTGAGTCGGGGAATCCGGGGTAATCAGTTCCGGGTGGGCCGCCTCCAGTTCTCGCAGCTCCTGCATCAGCTTGTCGTATTCAGCATCGCTGATGACCGGGGAGTCCAGCACATAATAACGGTAATTGTGGTAGTGTATCTCCCTGCGCAATTCCTCGATACGCTCTTCAATGCTCTTCCGCTCACCGTTCATCTTCTACGCTCCAGGCAATCTTTTTCCTCGATTATAGCACCTTTGCCGGCCACTTGTCAAAAAGAACAACG
>CAZRSI010000347.1:0-2086 GCA_964602575.1 uncultured Anaerolineae bacterium | reverse complement strand
CCAAAGGTGGCCACGACAAAGGGCTTCTTGGTGCTCCTGTCGGCCAGATACGCCACCGGGATGTAAATCGTCATCGCCGTGGCCATTTCGATGGTGGTCAGCAGCCCGAATTGCAGGGGCGTGATGCCGTTGAGCTTGACACACCAGACCACTACAAAAGCGTATGGTATCTGCTCGCAGAAGCGCACCAGGATGTCCGATACCAGCAAGTTGAGCAGCGCCGGGCTCAACAGTCTTAACGCCCGCAAGGGGTTCCCCTCCGCCTTGCGCACTCGCCTCTCGCCCTCCTCGATCATCACTTGCTGGAGGGCCAGCGACACGCCGCCCAGGATCAGGGCCGCCACAAAGGCCAGGCGCACCCCGGTCTTTTCGCCAAACAGGCCGATCATCGCCCCGCCCAGCACTGGCCCCAGGGCCATCGGGATGCGGCGCACCAGCGCGTGCATCGAAACCCCCATGGTGCGCTTGCTCTGGGGCAGGACACTGGCCACCAGGTCCATCGTCGCCGGCAGCGAGATGGCCGTCCACGACAGGAAGAAGACCGCGCCGATGATCACCGCCTGCCAGTAGGGAAAGATGATGACGATCAGATAGCCCAGCATGGCTATCAGGTTGAACAGGATCAGGGCGCGTTTGTAGCCTAGACGGTCGCTGGCGTAACCGCCGGGGTAGGAATAGAGGGCGCTGAGCAGGTTGTCCATGCCGTTCAGCAGCCCTATCGAGAACGCGCCGCCGCCCAATGCCACCAGGTACAGGGGCAGAAAGCGTTCGGCCATCCTCTCGCCCAGGCCCACCAGCACCACCATGCTGAGCAAGACGAGCATGCTCTTCTTCAGGCCCAAGAAGTCAACCATGGCCTGATACCATTTGATGTTCGATGCCCGTTCGGCGCTCACGCCATACTCCTGAGAGAAAACCAGTATCTTGTTGTTTCACCGTATATTGCATTATAACACAACGTTTGCCCTGAGGCAAACACGCACCGCGCTGGGGCGTGCGCAGCGAAAGCCTGGGGAGTACGAGGGGTGCCCCCTCGTCTCCCCTCTCCCCCCGAATGTTGGGGCTTGCGCCCAACCGCTGCGCAAGCCCACGCTGAGAAGACAAAGTCCCGTTCGGAGCTAAATCTGAGCCTGCAGGGTTTCATCTTTTTAGCGCGGGGCCTTCAGCCCCGCGCCCTCGCTCGACGGCCTGTCGCCGCCTGTGGTAGGCAATGCTGCCGGCCAAAGGACGATGTCGCTCTGGTAACGCGGCAGCAGCTCGTGCTCATCCTTGTACTGGCTGACGATGCCGACGACGCTGTAGATTTCGCCTTTTTCTACCCAGGGCCGCTCGATGCCCGTCATCTTCTTGACGTAGATTTTGGCTTCCCCGCTGCCATCGTCCAGGTACAGGATGCTTCTCCCCCAACCCGTGATCGCGCCGACGACCTGTACCAGCAACCCCTCGTGGGCTTCGTCCACCTCTCCCGTCTTGATCACGGCAGGCTCCAGAGGTTCTCCCTCACCCAGGCGCTGGATATCCCCCGGCGTGGCCACCCGGATCTCGCGCTGCTCGTAGTAATCCCAAACCTGGCCTGTGACCCGCACCTTATCTCCTTCGGACAGCGCGGGGCAGTCTCCCTCTCGCAAGTAGACCATGATCCCCGCTGTGGTGTCCTGCACGTAGAAGGTCTGTTGGTCGAAGATGCCCGGCGGGGCGGTCACCTGGCCCTCGACGATGACCGAGGCCTCCTTGGCCATGGCCCTGGCTTTGGCGATGGTGACGATAACGGGGCCCGGCGGCGAGGGAGGGGGTGGAGCGGGATGGTTGGAAGCGCCCAAGGTCACGGCGTAATCGGCCGTCCAATGGCCGCCGTCCACGCTGCGGCTGAAGCTACGGTCGTAGCCGGGGCTGTGGGTGTAGTGGACTTCATCGGCGACGGTCCCGTCGGGACGCAAGAGGCGCACCCAGTCGTCATCGTTGTTGAGGGATAGGCCGGTGTCCCTCTTGAAGAAGACCAGGAATCCACCCGGCTGGATGACCTTATCGGCAGGGATGGTGTAGGGGCCGCTACCCCCATCGGCCACGTCGTCCAGCTGCCAACCGC
>CAZRSI010000346.1:0-2088 GCA_964602575.1 uncultured Anaerolineae bacterium | reverse complement strand
CCGTCGAAAAGTTGGAACAGAAACTGGAAACGAATTAACGGAAGGCTGTACTTAGTCCAGAGGCGGACTAGGGTTCGCCTTGAGCAGGTTTTCGGGTAGGTACTTACTAAGGGGGGCGAAATGCATTACAAGGACAAGATGCTTACTTGTGAACAATGCGGTGCTCAGTTTGTGTTCACTGTAACCGAGCAGCGGAGAATGGCCGAGCTCGGCGCCGAGTTGTTTGAGCCCAGGTTCTGTCCTGCCTGCCGCAGTGCCGAGGAGCCTGGGGTGAAACTCATTGGGCGGGTGAAATGGTTCGACGCCCGCAAAGGTTGGGGTTTCATTACCAAGGCCGACGGGGAGGACATCTTTGTTCACCGGAGCGATCTCGAGGGGTGCAGGACGCTGCGAGATGGGCAGGAGGTGGAGTTCCAGATCAAGCAGACCCCCAGAGGGCCCGAGGCCATCAAGGTCGTTCCTCTACCGAAGGACTGAGTGATGTTGCGCACCAAAATCGTTTGTACCATTGGGCCGGCCAGCCGTGACCCTGCGGTGTTGCGAGAGTTGATGCTGGCCGGTATGGATGTGGCCCGCCTGAACTTCTCTCACGGCGACCAGTCCTACCACGGCGAGAACATCGAGCACATCCGCACGGTAGCTGCCGAAGTGGGAAAACCTGTAGCCATCCTCACCGACCTCCAAGGACCCAAGCTGCGGGTTGGGAAGATGGAGGGTGAAGGCGTGCCCTTGGTTGCAGGCCAGAAGGTTGTCCTGACCACGCGGCCCGTTATCGGCCACGACGACGAGATTCCTGTCCAGTTCGCTGATCTTCCCCGAGAGGTAGAACCCAGCGACCGCATCCTCATTGACGACGGGCTGCTGGAATTGCGGGTCCTCTCCAGCGGTGACACCGACATCACTTGTGAGGTGGTCACCGGCGGCTTGCTTAAGTCCAACAAGGGGATGAACTTGCCTCGCGCCTCGCACGCTATTCCAGCCATCACCGAGAAAGACCGCAGAGACCTGCGCTTTGTGTTGGAACATGGAGTGGACTGGGTAGCACTGTCCTTTGTGCGCAACTCAGGCGAGGTGCGGGAGCTCAAGAACATGATAGCGGAGTTATCGGTCGACTCTCCCGTGCCTGTGGTAGCCAAAATCGAGAAGCCGGAGGCGGTGGATGACATTGACGGGATCATCGAAGCAGCGGACGCCATCATGGTGGCCCGTGGCGACCTGGGGATCGAGGCTTCGCCGGAGGTGGTGCCCATCGTGCAGAAGATGATTATTGCCAAATGCAACGCCGTCGGCAAGCCGGTCATTACCGCCACCCAGATGTTGGATTCAATGATACGCAATCCACGGCCCACCAGGGCTGAGGCCAGCGATGTGGCCAATGCTATCCTGGATGGCACCGATGCCATTATGCTCTCCGGCGAGACAGCGGTGGGGAAATACCCCGTTGAATCGGTGCGGACCATGGTACGGATTGCAAGGGAGGCTGAGAAAGGTGCCATGCAAGGGCTGGCCAGGCCCCGTCCGCCCCTAAGCCCAGTGACCTCCATTGCTGATGCGATCTGTCATGCTGCCCGTGAGACAGCCTGTGATCTGGGGGCGGCGGCTATCATCGCTCCCACCATCTCGGGCCACACCGCTCGGGTTATCTCCAAGTATCGTCCTCACTGCCCTATCATCGCCGTTACTCCTGACACCAGGGTTCAGCGCCAGTTGGCCCTCTACTGGGGGGTCCGGCCACTGCTTTCAACTCGCGCAGATACCACCGACGAGATAATCGCTGAGGCGGTAAGGGTTGCCCAGGAGCACGGTTTGGTGAAGCAGGGTGATGTGGTAGTGATCACTGCTGGATCGGCCGGGAGCGGTCCTGGTACGACGGACATCATGAAAGTACATATCGTCTAGCAAGGTACATTTCAATTTTAGGCAGGTTTCCCTAATGGCTACAGCAGGTGGGCGCTATATCGTGAACGGTATAGCGTGGCCTAATCCCACGAGCTACGGCGTTCAGGCCGTAGTGCCCCATTCCCTGTAACCGTTCAGTTCAACCGAAGCTCTTCAGGTGGCGGGACATTACGCTGCTGATTTGTAGCA
>CAZRSI010000345.1:0-2091 GCA_964602575.1 uncultured Anaerolineae bacterium | reverse complement strand
TCTTAGCGGTGATCACAGTACCTGCCCCTCCCACAGATCCTCGACCACCCATCCCAATCCCAGCTCTTCCAGCTTCTCCCGGCTGGGCTTGCCCGTATCCCAGTCCCAGCCTCTGGCCTGGTAGTACTCCCTGAGCATCAGGTTCAGATCGGGCACGTGGCCCTGGGTCCCGCCCTCAGTGAGGGGTTGCAAGACCAGTTTCGGCAACCTGTCGTCGGCCCGGGTCAACCCCAGGCGGCAATTGAAAGCCCGCTTCAGGTTCCAGATGCGCTCGCCGATGTGCAGCAGGCTTTCCAAGGTCTCCTGGCGCCCGGTGATGGCGTTGAGCAGGTCGGCATGGTACTGGGCGGGGGCATTGTTGAAGAAGCACATGATCAGGGCGTTAGTCACGCTCCGCCAGTCCTGATGGCGGGCTACCAGTGGCCCTTTGCCGGCGTCCTCCAGCCGGTCGGTGAAGGGGATGCCCAGTTCCTCCACCGAACGCCCGACCTCGACCCAGTACATGTCGCTCTGGTTGTGGCTGGCGCCGATGGGTGAGGTACTGTAGACCAGGGCCATGGACGAGAGGGCGCGGGGGTCGTGATTGGCCATCTCCAGCCCCTTCACCTGCACGGCTAGCTCTTCCACACCGAAGCGTTGGCCCAGCCGTCGCGAACCCTCGCCCAGCAGGGCCCCGAAGCCCTCCCTGTGAGCCATCTGTCCCAAGAGACGGGCCACCGTGTCCGGGTCGCCCCAGCGCAAAGTCAGTCCGCCGGTGTCCTGGGGGCCGATGACGCCCTCCTGAAACAGGTAGTGAGCGAAACCGATGGTCGAGCCCGCGCTTATGGTGTCCAGTCCGTAGCTATCGCACAGGTGGCCCAGCCAAGATATGGCAGCCAGGTCGTCAATGAGCAGGATAGGGCCCAGAGCGCAGATGGTCTCGTATTCAGGGCCGTCTATTTCGAGGAGCCCCCCCTCTTTCCCCCCCAAAGTTGGGGGGGATGAAGGGAGGGCGCTAACGGCTACCTTGCGGCCACAGGCTACCACGCAGCCGTAGCAGGCGGAGGTGCCGGTCAGGATGGTCTCGGCCATGTACCCTCCGTTGAGGGTCTCGGTATTGAAGGCGCCCTGGGTATAGTAGCGGGAGGGGAGGCTGCCCAGGTAGTTCAGTTGGTCCATGGCGCAGGCTGTGCCCGTGGCGTGCAGCATGTCGCTCAGGAAGTCGTCTTTGAGGATGGCGATTATCTCACTGGCCAGCTCCTTGAGGCGCTCCTCGTCGGCCACGGGGATGTGTCCACGCCCTCGCACCGCTATGGCCTTGAGGTTCTTGGAGCCCATCAGCGCACCCAGGCCGCCCCGTCCCGCCGCCCGAGCATGATCGTGCATGATGTTGGCCAGCAGCACCTGATTCTCCCCAGCCGGCCCGATGCAGGCTACCCGCACCCTCGGATCGCCCAGTTCCTCTTTAATGAGGCTTTGGGTTTCGAACGTGTCCTTGCCCCACAGGTGTTCGGCCTCCCGCAGCTCGGCCTGCCCGTCCTGAACCCAGAGGTACACTGGCTTCGGCGAGCGCCCCCTGATGATGACGCCGTCGTAGCCAGCAAAGCGCAGCTCGGCCCCCACGAACCCTCCCACGTGAGACTCGCACCACACTCCCGTCAGGGGCGAGCGGGCACAGACCACGTGCCGTCCGCACAGCGGGGCGCGGGTGCCGGTGAGGGGGCCAGTTATGAAGAACAGCGGATTGGCAGGCTCCAACGGATCGAGTCCAGGGTCCAGCATATCGTAGAGGTAGCGAACCGCCAGACCGCTGCCGCCGATGAATTGATCGGCATAGCTCTCGTTTAGAGGTTCGTCTTCGATCTTGCCGCTGGCCAGGTCAACGACCAGCAGTTTGCCCAGGTAGCCGTTCAAGTTGTCCTCCTTTGTTGGTTAACGAGTAACAAGGCACTTAGTCAATGAGGAAGCCCGCATCAACTCACTGCTTCATTGCCTCGTCGCCTCATCACATCCTAAAAGTCCACATTCTTCCCCTCATACGCATAGCGGAACAGCTTAGCCAGTTCCTCTCGATCCGGAATGCGGGCGCTGGTGACGGTGTCGTTTTCGCCG
>CAZRSI010000344.1:0-2113 GCA_964602575.1 uncultured Anaerolineae bacterium | reverse complement strand
AGGCGGGGTCGGGGGTGCTGGCCATGCCGTAGTCGCCGGAGGTGTAGTAGTTGAACCCGGCGGCGAGGACGCTCCCCGCGTGCAGCCGGGCGACGTCCAGCGTGTCCGGTTGGCCGGCCAGGACGTAGGAGAGGAGCCAGGCGGGCTGGTCGCCATCGGTGTGCCGCCAGAAGGCCAGGTCGGCCAGCATGGCCAGCCAGCCGTAGTACTTGGTGGCGGTGTAGGGGCCGCCGTACTCGTGGGCGGTAACGTCGCTCACCGCCGGCAGGTCCAGCGGGGTGTTGCCGTGCTGGGTGGCCGAGACCCCTGGCCCGACCGAGGTCTCGATGACGAGCTGGATGTTCGGGTTGACGGCTTTGAGGGCGGCGCCGAAGTCGGCGATGAAGCTGTTGGTCTGCTCGTAGCGCCAGGCGATGAAGGCCAGCCAGGCCGGATCGTCCCAGTCGGGCGTGCTGGGCGGCGCTGGCAGGGTGTAGCCGGTCTCGGCCTGGAACCTGGCCCGGCAGACCGGGCAGTGGCAGGGCCACTGCGCCTGCCAGCCCTGGCCGAAGTCGTGGACGAAGAAGGGCACGTCGAACCACACTCCGTCAACGCCGGTGACGGCAATGTCAGCGGCCAGCGACATAATGAGGTCGTGGTACTCGGCGTTGTTGGGGCACAGCCACACGTCCTCTTCGGTGTCGTCCACCCAGAAGGGCATGCCGGGTTGGGAGCCGTAGAAGACCGCCCGTCGGCCGTCGAGGCCCATTTGCAGCCAGTCGGGGTGGTCGGTCCAGGCAGTGTGCACGCCGGGGTCGGGCTGGCCGTCCTGGTTCGTGTCGGCGTCGGGCGTCTGCATCTCCAGGGGGGCAATGTAGACCATGAAGCGCACACCGGGGTGATGGGTGTGGACGTACTGGACGCGCTGCGCCAGGTCGGCCAGGCCCGGCGCGGGGTTAAGCACCCGGCCGGGATAGGTGTCGCTGAAGGCCGCCCAGTCCAGGATCACGTTGGCCCCGTCGGCCACGGTGCGGTCAACGGCGTTTTCCCAGCCATTCCACTCGTCGTAGTCGTAGGGCGTGGCGATGCGTGCCGTGCGAGTCCAGTCTGCTGGTTCGGAGGCGGGGTGCGTTCCGAGCTGGGGTGCAGGGATGCTGGAGAGCTGGGATGCGCTCTCCCATGCTCCTCTGCTCCCCTGCTCCCATGCTTCCTTGCTCAGTTCTCCCCCCATCGCCGAGACCAGCAGGAAGATGACTAACCCCGCCAGAACAACCTGTCTATGCGTCATGGGGAAACCCCTGTGGGTGATCAGATGACTTCAATTTTATTATACCCCTTTTGATCGGTCAAGTCGTGAATATAGCGTGAAATTTCCGTGAATTTTACATGGGTGTAGGTTGCACTTCCATCGCCAAAGGCCCATAAAGAAGCGAGGGCCACGAAAGCATTTCGCGCCTTTCGTGGCCTTTCTTCCTTGATCACCATCGAAGGTACATAGACTGTCAAATCACCGAGCTGATCCATGAGCTGTGCACAGCTAGGTTTACTAGCCGGGATACCCAGGATGTACTCATTGCTATCCAGCACCAAAGGAGTATCTGGGCCTATACTCTTTTTCCCAGATTTCCCGCCGGATGGCGCGGAGTTCGGCCAGGATTTCTTCTGGCTCCTTGTAGTCATATTTGGCTTTCCTCTCCCTGATTTGAGCTCGTAGCCTAGCTAATCCTTCCCTCCAATCCTCTGGTTCGAACTCCAGCAAATCCTTGGCCTCTTGTAGCTCCCTTCTCATACCTGCAGCCACCAAGTCGGACAGATCACGGAAGAGGCCCAGACTCGTCAGTTTGAGGGATTCCTCATACAAGTATTCGGGAATCTCAACGGTGAGCTCTTTCGTTTTCGCACACATGTTTTACCTCCGAAGGACGCTTCTGCACTCATTATCATCATTGTGGATCCCACCCCTTATCCCAAGCGCAGTCGGCGAGGGAAAAAGGGGCGTCGGATGCAGTACATCGGCTGCATTAAGGTCTTCCTCAAGGACAAGCTGGGCCGAGGGAGGGAGAGAACCTGTCCTGGTTACCTGGACATCTGGGCCGGATTACTGTTGAAAGGACGTCAGGTATTACCCTTGGCG
>CAZRSI010000343.1:0-2135 GCA_964602575.1 uncultured Anaerolineae bacterium | reverse complement strand
GTCAGGACCCGGTGGACGATAGTCGCTCCTACCTGGGATTTGATGTCGTCGCCGATCACAGGAAGACCCCGTTCCTTGAACCGCCCTTGCCAGTAGGCCTCTCGGGCGATGAAGACGGGGATGCAGTTGACGAGGGCGCAGCCGGCCTCAAGGATCTGCTCCACATACCATTTGGTGGCCATCTCGCTCCCCACGGGTAGGAAGTTGACCACCACGTCGGTTTCGGTCTCCCGGAGTATCTCCACGATGTTTGAAGTGGGGGGTGGGGCTTTCTTGATGACCCCCTTAAGGTACTTGCCCAACCCGTCGTGGGTCATCCCCCTGGAGACGGGCACCCCCAGGTGAGGCACATCGCAAAACTTGTAGGTGTTGTTGGGCGGGGCGAAGATGGCTTCGGAGAGGTCTTTTCCAACCTTGTTTTGATCCACGTCGAAGGCAGCAGTGAATTCGATATCCCGAATATGATAGCCGCCCAGGTTGACGTGCATCAACCCCGGCACGAAGTCATCCTCTGTAGCATCGCGGTAGAAATAGACCCCCTGCACCAAGGCGGCGGCGCAGTTTCCAACCCCAATGATAGCTACTCTCACCTTCATTTAATTGCCTCCTTTACTCTAATGATTTTCCCCATAGAGGTGGATACCAGGTAGCTACGCATTAACCGTTGACGCTGATATCGTCCCACCTCGTGGGCACAGGGAAGGGAAGTAGACAATTGATATAACACTCAAGTGAAACAGTAGTTACGAACCTCTCAGATTATCGGGAATCATTGCCCCTTCAAGATCGCTTCGGCATAGCGCAGGTCCTCCAGGGTGTCCACGTCCATCCAGAAGGCTCCCGAGACGTCGCAGGCGCGCAGGCCATGCCCGCTCTCGATAAGATGGGTGACACTCTGGCTGATGTTTGGGCTTGTGTTGCCAGCGTCCATTAGTTCCCCAATGGCAGAGAAGATAGCTGGGGTGAAGAGAAACACCCCCACATCCACCGCATTCCAGGGCTCTATCTCCTTGCCGATGCGAGCGATGAATGCCGCCCCGGCCTGACGGGGCATGGATGAATGGGTATGGCGACCATTGGTCACCACCCATACCTTGGTAGCATCGTTTAATTGGGGGGAAGCGTGGGCTAGCCGATCGATGCACAAGGTGTCGTGGTCATCCCCCATGGCCAGCAGACGGGCCAGAATCTGGGGGGAGATCATATGGTCTGCCATGGCCAGAATGAACGGTTGATCAGGAACGGCCACCCGAGCAGCGTAGACAGATACAGCGTTCTCCAGTTCGTAATCTGGATTGTAAACGTAGGTCACCTTAGCACCATAGCGGCATCCGTCGCCGACCCACTGGCGGATCATCTCCTCTTTGTAGCCAACCACAAGCACCAAATCGGTGATCCCCATGGCCACAAAGGCATCGAGGGTATAATCCAATAAGGGACGGCCCAACACAGGCACCAGTGGCTTGGGACGGTCCATGGTTAAAGGAGCCAGCCGGGTGCCGTCACCAGCAGCTAGGATTACGCCTTTCATGGACTCCACCTCCTCACTCACACTTCACGACCCTCTAATATCAACACAATAAGGGGAGACTACCAGCGTCCGTCTCAGGCAGAAATTGCTGTTCTCTGAAGAGGGACAAGCAATACTTAGCCGGGCCGTCAGGGGCGGAGGCGTTATCAATTTCCAGGGGGTGGTCAAATCTGCCACCTGACATATGCAGGCTTTGGAGTCCCAGGAAAAGACCCAGTGGTTTTGCCCTCTGCGAGTTAAGTATTCAGTTGTTTATTCTTTAAGGGATGCGGACGACGGATTAAATGATTTGAGTGTGGCTAAAGTCGCGGGTCAGACTTCCGAAGAAAGTCTGACGGACGCTCCCGCAGGCTTTAGCCGGACCCAAATGACTTGCGGAAACGAAGGAGAAAGTTGGGAGGAGCAAGCCAGCGCTGGCTTGCTCAAAATATTGAGAGTTGGATTCCCCTGTTAAGTCGTCCGCATGAGGGTGACAAGAGTAGAGCAAAGCTCCAGCCCCTCGTGCTATCCCTCTTCCTACCGCCTACGGGGTTAGCTGACGGGTTTGGGGTGGAAGAGTACCCCTACTCGCCTGAAGCGAGATTCACCCCATTGGCCCATGGTC
>CAZRSI010000342.1:0-2143 GCA_964602575.1 uncultured Anaerolineae bacterium | reverse complement strand
CCATCTCGACCAGTGCCTGGAGATGGGGCAAAGGGTCCGGGCAATCCAGGCCGGCATCCTTCAGCGAAACAGCAATGCGATGTGCGGGGCACTTCTGACGCCGCATGAGGATGAGGATCTCCTGCTGAATCTGCGGCAGTTCGTTGATGGGTGTGCTCATGATGTTCCCTCCTGATGGTCGAACAGCGTCAATTGGCGGGGCTGGCTGGCGAGTTCTTCCTGACGCTCCAGCCTTTCCGCCACCAGCCTTCCGGCTTTGGTCAGACACCAGATTGAGGCCCAGGAGGTTGGGACGTGGGCCACCAGACCGCGGTTCGCCAGGCTGTGCAGGCGCGTGGTGAGTTGATGGGGAGTGAGGTCTTCGGCTGCGATGCGAACTGCGATGAGCTCCTCGCGTAGGCTGGAGGGCAGGAGCATGATCAGGAGCTCCCGGTCGAGGGCGTCCAGGTCATCATGGTCTGATCGTTCCTCTGTCACTTCCAGCACCCCCTCTCGGTCAGAACAGCCTCATCTGTGCCTTGATGTTCGTGAGACAATCACGGGCGTTGCTGAAGATCATGGCAAGCTTCTCCTCGTTCAGAGGGGTAGCAGGGACGCTCCACTCCCTGGTGTCTGGATTGTAGGCACGCTCCCTGGGGCGGAAGGCGTTCTTGAGAAGACGAACAGTGTCCCAGAAGTCGTCACCACTGTCAAGCTTGAAGTAGTAACGGTTACCCTGCTTGCGTAAGTCAAGCATTTTCATTTGCCCTGCTCTCTTGGGACGATGCGTAGCTTCAGGGGAACCTGGGTCACGAAACCTATAGTCCCTTCAGGTCGTCCGCGGCGGCAGGCTGCTCTGAACTCAGCCAGATCCAGAGTCAATGCCTTGCAGGTGTTACAATACAGTTTCCAATTCGCCAGCCATGCCTGACTGTTTTGGTCATCTCCCTCGATCTCGTATGTGTCGGTGTGGCCGCGACAGCATACACGAGAGCTGCGGGTGAGTTTGAAGCATAGACCATTCATAGAATACCTCCTGTATTTGCCAGATTTTGGTTTTTCCCATGGTTTGCCTCCCTTGTTTTGGGCCATTCTCGACGGGGTTCGGGCCAGCCCAGGTTGTCCTTGAGGAAAACAGGGACGCCTGCCTGGTCGGCAGCCAGGATGAGTTTGTGGACCCACCAGTCTTTGGGCTTGATGGCTTGTGGGCCTGTCTGAGCCCCAATGATAATCCAGTCCACCCAGTCGGGTACCCGTTGGATCGGGCCGAGCAAAGGTTCGTAGCTGATAAATCGAACCGACGCTTTCACGTACCAAAAGTCGTGTAACCTCTGTCGGGACTGGACTTTCGCGTCCTCGATAGTGATTCCCACCCAGGCATTGGGTGGGAAGTCATAAATGGAGGCGCGCGCGGGCCGCTTGGTGAGGAACATGAAGGTGTGCCACCAGCAAAACCTGGCCTCGTCAATGATAGCCTTTATCCAGGAAGACGGAATGTGAGGATCCCACAGATCGCCCATGTCCACGACGAAGATCCTGGCTTCGCCGCTCTGATAACTGGGTTCGTGGAGACGGTTTCCCCAGAACCTGGGGGCGAAGGGATCGCCTGGGTCACAGCCCGGGGCGACGCAGTTGTTGGAGAGGTAAAGCGTTTTCAGCCGGCCGTTGGCGAGCCTGCGGGCGTAGCAGTACGGGCAGCGCCTGGTGCAGCCGGTGACGGGATTCCAGGTGTAGTCCGCCCATTCGATTTTGGTCTTGTTCATTTCTCTTCCCTCTCCTGGCTAAGATCAGCGATAAGTTGCCGGAGTCTGTTGTGTCTCTGGAGCAACTTTCCTGGTGAGGCGCAGCGATTGCCACGCCCCACCGTTACAAGCTAGAACGGCAATTCCATCTCCACCAGCTCCTCTTCCAACGACAGTCCAAGCTTCACGATTACCCAGCTGTGAGAGGATGACCTCACGAGCGCGTCTACAAGCACTTAGGAGGAGCTGAGTTAGCTCTCTGTGTGAATGATTCACCACCGACACCGCTTCAACGACAGTTAGCGAAAAACTTGAATAGACAACATATAACCTATGCGTCTATTGGTGCGGGGGTTCCCGAGTTAGGTCAAAGGGGCAGGACTCAGAATCCTGTGGCGTAGGCCTTCGTGGGTTCAAATCCC
>CAZRSI010000341.1:0-2149 GCA_964602575.1 uncultured Anaerolineae bacterium | reverse complement strand
GCTGTTCAACCTCAGGGATAGTTGCTTGAGGAACTCTGGACCGGTGCCCTGAGCGGCCCCGCAGGCCAAAGCCTCTAGCGCGACAGCCGAAGGGCTCACCAAAACTTTGTCGAAGGAGTGAATCCTAAAATGAACGTTTTAGAGCAAATCGTACAAGCTACCGTCGAAGGAGATGCAGAGCGATGTGTGGCCTTGGCTCAACAGGTCTTGGATGAAGGGGTGGATCCCCTTGATGCCATCAACGATGGTTTTACAAAAGGGATGGTCATCGTTGGTGAAAAGTTCGCACGGATGGAGTATTATCTGCCTGACCTCATGCGCTCCGCCCGGGCAGTTAACGCCGCCATGGAAGTGCTCAAGCCGCATCTGCTGCAGCGCGAGGCGAGCGAGGCCCAAGGAACGGTCGTTCTGGGCACGATCCAGGGTGACTTACATGACCTTGGAAAGAACATTGTCAAAATTATGCTGCAGGCGTCTGGTTTCGATGTCCATGACCTGGGGGTGGATGTGCCCGTCCGTCGTTTTGTGGAAAAGGCCGAGGAGATTGACGCTGACATTATCGCTGCCTCCGCCCTTCTGACCACGACCATGGCTTATATGCCAGAGATCGCGAAACTGCTGACCGAGATGGGTGTGCGAGACAAGTACCTGATTATGCTCGGCGGCGCGCCGGTTAGCCGCGATTGGGCATTGGAGGCCGGTGCCGATGGTTACGGTGAGAACGCGACGGAGGCCGTTGAAGTGGCCAAACGTCTAGTACAGGAAAAGCGGGGAGGAAAGCAATGATCACCTTCTGGGATGTGGTCGGACGCAGTGAGACCGGGCCGTACATGAAAGAAGAAGAGTTCGATTGGCAGGTCGGGCTGACGGCTAGCAAGTTGGTGAAAAAGTACGACATCAAGTACAACCCGGAACAGGTCGTCCCATCGGACGACGATCTGGCGGACCGGGTGTACCAGGCGGGCCTTGATCTGTTCCTGGAGCTGGGAGTCTATTGCCGGGACACGAACCGTTTGATCAAGTTCACCCGCGACGAGGTCGAGTGGGCCTTGAAGCACGCCCCAACCACTGTTACTTATGGGCAGGGCCGGGATCGGGCGGTCATGGTCTACCGGGGCGTTGAAGATCCCACGCCACCCTTCTGCCTATGCACGCCGGTTGGCACGCCGGTGGCCGAGGAGCGCTTCGTCCAAATGGTACAAAGCTATGCCCAGGAACCGCTCGCCGACACCTTTTCCAGTGCCTTTAGCCAGACGGTCCACGGCCGCCCCATCAAGTCGGGCACTCCACAGGAGGTAGAGGCAGCCATCTGGAACGTGCTCAAACTGCGCGAAGCCGCCCGCGCGGCCGGGCGCCCGCAAATCGGCATCCACAACCTGGTCTCCAACGCCGAGCGGACGGATGCCATCCTGGCGGCCGTCCAGGCGGATTTCGGCGTCCTACCCAATGATGGGCTGGCCGTTGCCGCCACCGCCGAGCTAAAGATTGACTACGAGCGGATGAAAAAGGTCGCCTTTATGCGGCACAGCGGGCACAACAAATATGGGTTGTACGGCGCGATGATGGGCGGCTATGCCGGTGGGCCGGAAGCAACGGCTATCGTACACGTGGCTTACCACTTCTTGGGCCTTCTGGCCTTTGAGGCCCAATGGCACTGCGGCTTTCCGATTCACCTGATGCAGGGCTGCAACTCGACGCGCGATCTGCTGTGGCTGATCAGCGTTGGGACGCAGGCCTTGAGCCGCAACACCAAGCTGCTAGTATGCATCAGCCCCTTTGCTGCTGCGGGGCCTTGCACCGAGATGGTGGTCAACGAGATCGTGGCCATCGTCGCAGCCTCTACCGTGTCGGGAGCTGATCTGGACCTGGTGGCAGTGGCCCGCAACAAGCATCCTGAGCGCGCCACGGGGATGGAGGCGCGCATCGGAGCCGAGGCAGGTCACGTAGTCGCCCGGCAGGGAATGACGCGCGAGCAGGTCAACGAAATAGTGAAACAGCTCCTGGCCGAATACGAGGACAGGATTGAGGATGCCCCGCTGGGCAAGCGGTTTGACGAATGTTATGATTTGGAGAGGGTGCAGCCAACTCAGGAGTACCTGGACCTTTACGAGCGGTGCAAGGAGAAGCTGACCAGGTTGGGGCTGGACTA
>CAZRSI010000340.1:0-2165 GCA_964602575.1 uncultured Anaerolineae bacterium | reverse complement strand
TCGTAGAGCAAGCCGCCGAGGTAGGGAGCAGGGAAGCCTATCAGCCCCCGAAAGGCAGAAAGTCGTCCCATTCCCTCCCCTAATTGCTCGGCGGGAACGCTGTTGGCCAGCAGGGCCTGTTGGGCTGGCACCCAGGTGGAAGCCACCAGCCCGAAGATGGCATGCAGCGCGGCAAAAGCTACAAAGCTGGTGCTGAAAAGCCAACCGCCAATGACAATAACTCCTATCGCCTCCGATAGAGCTAGGAAGGGTTTGCAACCATAGCGATCTACTAGCCTTCCAATAGGCAACTGGGAGACTGCCCAGACCAAGGAGGCCAAGCTGGACATGATCCCCAACTGGAAGGAGGTGAAGCCATAGGTCTCGTTCAGCATTCCAAAGAGCAGGGCTCCCCCCAGTCCCCACACGAAGATGTCCATAGCCATAGCCCAGTAGAAACCGCGCAGTTCCCTGGGAGGCACAACTATCTTGGCCAGCACCCCCTTCAGTTCACCCAGGGAGATGCTGCCATTGACCCGATGCAGCGTCTCCTGCAGAAACCAGAGGATGAGGAACAGGCGCAGGGCCTCCAGTCCGAAGCGCATTATGAAGACCGAGGTGAAACCCCAATGGTCGGCGATAAACCCGCCCAAGGTTGGGGCGAAGACGCCCGGTATCACCCAGGAGGCCATCTGTAGGCTGAAAGCCCTGCCGCGTCGGCTGGCGTGCACCGATTCGGCGACCAGCGAACTCCTGGCCGGGATGGAAACCAGAGTGGTTCCCAGCAAGATTATCCCTGGCAGCAACCAGCGCCACTCGCCAGTGATTGCGGCCAGAAGGTAGAACACCATGACCAGGAGACCCAGGAAGCCGCCCAGGGCAAGGAGAGGTTTTCTACCCAGGCGGTCGGAAAGCCAGCCGCCGAGGGGCTGGATCACGGCTGGCACAATCCCCCTTCTTCCACCCAGACTCTCCAGGAAGCCCAGGGTACTCATCGGCGCACCCAGGCTGAGAACGAAGGGTTGCCATACCGCCTGCGTCATGCTGGAGAGCAAACCAGTTAGAAAAGAGCTGACGGCAATAACTCGCAGATTCCCACTGAACATATTCTGTTATCCAAATCAAGGGTCAACTCAATCCTGATCTCCCTTGTTTGCTGATTGATCGTGGCTTTGCGCACGCTCATTTACCTTGCGCACTCGAATAGTGGACAATATCTCCTTGGCCAGAGGGTCGGGGTAATCTTCGTCGTAGACTACCTCGACGATACCGGCATTGATCAGCGATTTGGCACACCAGGAGCAGGGATAGTGGGTGGTGTACAACGTGGCCCCTTCGATGCTGATGCCGTAACGGGCGGCGAAGTTGATGGCATTCTGCTCAGCGTGAGCCCCCCGGCAGAGCTCCGAGCGCTGGCCCGAGGGTACTCCTTCGCGGGCACAGCCGATGTCCAGACAATGGGGATGACCGCTGGGAGCGCCGTTGTAGCCAGTGGAGACAATCTGCTTGCCCTTGACAATTACCGCCCCCACCTGCCGGTGCAGGCAGGTGGAGCGCCTGGCTACCACTCGAGCTATACTCATGAAATACTCATCTAAAGTTAAGCGATCAGCCATTAACAACCCCTCCAACAATGAATTCTCGATAAAGATCCTCGAATACCGAGGGGGCAACCTGATAAGCCAGCTTCAGCATCTCCCTGGCCACTGTCCGAATCTCCCACTGCGCAGCACGACCGCACCGTACCTGGAAGAAATGCCTCAGTTCACGGAAATTCATGGTAACGACGATGCGGGTAGCAGTGGCATTGGGCAGCAGGAACCTGGCATCCTCTTTCTTGATGCCCAACCTCCGCAGTTCTCGATAGGCTCCCCTCATTTGCTGGACGAGCCCATTCCACACTTCCATTGCCGCTGGCTTCTCGGCGATGCACGGCGGCACCACGAATTCGGGATCGGACAGGTCAACGTAGCGTTGCGACTCCTGGCTGTAGCTGGCGATGCGGTGTCTAACCAATTGATGGCTGCAAGCTCGCGAAATGCCACTGATCTCGAAGGTGAGGGAGGCATGTTCGATGATGGATTCGTGCCCTTCCCTGATACGCCTCTGGATGAACTCTCCCGGTTCGCCCTTGCTCTCACTGCGGTAGCACACCCTGCCCGCGTGCTCCACAAGCTCCTCCGGAG
>CAZRSI010000339.1:0-2172 GCA_964602575.1 uncultured Anaerolineae bacterium | reverse complement strand
GATGTAGTTGTGGTAGACTAAGCACCGCTGCTCTCCAGAGAACCATTCCGCCATGCTGTTCATCGTCTTCAAATGTTGACTATATCAGCCGCAAGGTAGGCATAGACGCAGGCGACACCATCTCCGACGACAAATTCACCCTGTTCGTCGAGTGCCACGGCTCTTGCGACACTGTCAACATCAAGGAGCAACCATGCCAAAACCAAAAAAACGCCGCATCACGGCAGAGGATTTGTATCGTTTTCAACTGATTACCGACTGCCAAATTTCGCCGGACGGCCGACACGTTGTCTTCTGCGTCCAGCGAGTAGACAAAAAGACGGAGAAGAAGTACTCCAACTTGTGGATTGTTCCCACCGACAGAGGACGCGCACGGCAGTTTACCTATGGCGATCAAGTAGACAGCCAACCCAAATGGTCGCCCGATGGCAGCGAGATCGCCTTTCTTTCCAATCGAGACGATGAAAAGCAGCCGCAAATCTACATCATCCCCTTTCACGGCGGGGAGGCGCGACCGCTCACCGACCTGAAAGGCGAATTCGAGACCTTCGAATGGTCGCCTGACGGCAAGCAACTCGTCTGCCAGTTCCGCAAAAAGGACAAAGAGGCCATTGAGCGGGAAGAGGACGAGCAGAAGAAGAAGCTGGGCGTCGTTTCACGTCGCATCACGCGGGTCTTTTACAAACTGGATGGATATGGATTCTTGCCCCAGGAGCGCTGGCATATCTGGACGATTGACGCCCGTACAGGCAAAGCCAGGCAATTGACTGACAGCGACGTTTTCGACGACTGGGAGCCGCAGTGGTCACCAGATGGGAAACAGATCGTCTTCTGCTCCAACCACAGCGAAGACCCCGATCTCGATCCGGACGCCATAGATTTGTTCGTCATTCCGGCCGAGGGTGGGGATGCCCGCAAGATCGAGACGCCTGTGGGACCGAAGGGAAGCCCCACTTTCTCGCCGGACGGGAAATATCTGGCCTACTTCGGGCAAGAGGGAAAAGGGCAGTGGTGGAAGAACACTGGGCTGTGGGTTGTCCCGGTGGACGGCGGTGGAGAGGCAAAGAACCTGACGGAGGAGTTCGATTTCGACGTGTCCAACACGATCATAAACGACCTCCCAGGCTTCGTGCCGATGACGCCGCCCACCTGGTCGAAAGATGGGAGCAGGCTCTACTTTCAAGTGTCGCAGCACGGCAACACCGTCCTCAAATCGGTGGCGCTGGAGGGAGATGAGCCCCGTTTGCAAACAGTGGTCGGGGACCAGGGGGTGGTAGGATCGTTCAGTTTTGACCAAGAGCAGTCGAAGCTGGCCTACTTCCACGCCAACATGACTGACCCGGGACAGGTCTGGGTGCAGGACCTGGCCACCGGCCGCTCCCGCAAGCTGACGCACGTCAACGAGAATCTGCTGCGGGCCCGCGATCTGGGGGAGATCGAGGAAGTTTGGTTCAAAGGCGCGGCCGACAACGATTTGCAGGGCTGGATTCTCAAGCCGCCCGATTTCGACGAATCGAAGAAATACCCCTCGATTCTGGAGATCCACGGTGGCCCCCGGGCACAGTACGGCAACTTCTTCATGCACGAGTTTTACTATCTGGCTGCCCACGGCTACGTCGTGTATTTCTGCAACCCGCGCGGTGGACAGGGATACGGCGAGGAACACACCAAGGCCATCTGGCACAACTGGGGCACGGCCGACTACGATGATTTGATGGCCTGGGTTGATTTCGTCCAGCAAAAGCCGTACATTGACCCCGCAAGGATGGGCGTCACCGGCGGCAGCTACGGCGGCTACATGACCAACTGGATCATTGGACACACAGATCGCTTCCAGGCGGCGGTCACGCAGCGGAGCGTCAGCAACCTGATCAGCATGTACGGCTCCAGCGACTTCAACTGGGCCTTTCAAATAGAACTTGGAGACGAGCCGCCCTGGGAGAACCTGGAGAACTACTGGCGACAGTCGCCACTGAAATACATCGGCAATGCCAAAACGCCCACCCTCGTCATCCACAGCGAACAGGACTTGCGGTGCGACACAGAGCAGGGCGAGCAGGTCTTCGTGGCCCTCAAGAAGCTGGGAGTAGACACCGAGATGATTCGTTTCCCAGACGAGCCGCATGGCCTTTCGCGCGGAGGGCGCACAGATCGGCGCATTGAAAGGCTGAA
>CAZRSI010000338.1:0-2187 GCA_964602575.1 uncultured Anaerolineae bacterium | reverse complement strand
CCCGACCACCTGACCATCCGACCAAGGGTCATCCAGCCATCTGACCATACAGGAGGAGACTATGATAGACCTGACGATTCACGAGGAACAGCTCAAGCGAACAGTGCAAAGAGCCAAAGAGCGCAACATCATCATCCCCACCTTTGCCCAGATGAAAGACCCCGCACTCATTCCCGACGGGATCAAGGCGCGGCTGCGCAACGTTGGCCTGTGGGATGTGAACCCGCTCAACCTGTTCCGCATCACCTGGAAGAACGAGCCTGTAGCTCACAGGGGTGGCTTCGGCGGCGTCAATTACCTAGAACTCCCATCAACCCTGACCGGGGTTGAGGCCCGCATCATTGCCCTGGTGGGCAAGTGGTTCCCCACTGGCTCCCACAAGGTGGGGGCTACCTTTGGCTGCCTGGTGCCGCGCCTGGTGACTGGTCAGTTCGACCCCACCACCCAGAAGGCCGTCTGGCCCTCCACCGGCAACTACTGCCGGGGCGGTGCCTACGACGCTACCTTGCTGGCTTGCGAGTCCATCGCCATCCTGCCCGAGGAGATGAGCCGCGAGCGGTTCGAGTGGCTCTCCAGGTTGGCTGGCGAGGTCATTGCCACCCCCGGCGGCGAGAGCAACGTCAAGGAGATCTTCGACAAGTGCTGGGAGCTACGGGAGACCCGCGAGGACATCGTAATCTTCAACCAGTTCGACGAGTTCGGCAATCACCTCTGGCACTACGAGGTCACCGGCCACGCCATGGAGGAGGTGCTGGAGCGGGAGATGGGGCCGCAAGATACTTACCGGGGCGTGGTCTTGACCACCGGTTCGGCTGGCACCATCGGTTGCGGTGATTACTTGAAAGAGGTTTTCCCTACCAGCAAGGTAGCGGCCAGCGAGGCTCTCCAGTGCCCCACGCTGCTGCTCAACGGGTTCGGTGGTCACCGTATCGAGGGCATCGGCGACAAGCACGTCCCCTGGATCCACAACGTCAAGAACACCGACCTGGTGATGGCCATTGACGACCAGGCCTGTATGAGCCTGGTGCGGCTGTTCAACGAGCCGGCCGGCCGCGCCTATTTGGTCAGGCAGGGCGTGCCGGAGGAGCTGGTGGGGCAGCTTGACCTGTTGGGCATCTCCAGCATCGCCAATGTGCTCTCCTGCATCAAGTTCGCCAAGTGGTACGAGCTGGGCGAGCACGACATCGTCCTCACCGTCTTCACCGACTCCATGGAGCTTTACCAGAGCCGCCTGCGGGAGCTGCACGAGGAGCACGGCGAGTATACCGAGTTGGACGCTGCGGCGGACTACCATCGCTACCTGCTGGGCTGCACGGTGGACTACGTGGAGGAATTGGGCTACTGGGACCGCCGCCGCATCCACAACCTCAAGTACTACACCTGGGTCGAGCAGCAGGGGAAGACCTACGAGGAGATCCGAGCCCAGTGGTATCAGCCTGACTACTGGATGCGGATTCACCAACAGGCGGCGGAGATTGACGCACTGATCGAACAGTTCAACGAGATGACGGGGTTGTTGAAGGAGTTGTAGTGGTAGGACAAGTTGCCAACTCGTCCTACGCCTTCCGAAGTCCAGAACCGGCCGCTACGGAGCAGCGGGTGGTGATGAACTTTGAGAAAATAATCCGGCAATAGTGCGTTCCTTCCCTGCCGGCGACTGCACGGGCATAAAATGCTACGCAGTAGCACCCGATAAAATCGGGCTGAGGCCCCTTCGTGAGCGCGAAAGCCCCATTCATGGGGGCGCAACTTCGTAGCCCGCCGATTTCATCGGCGGGCGGGCCTGGCAGGCACAGTACCCTGATCAATTCTTCAACATCACCCTTGAGAAGTGCTTGGCACCCCAGGGGAGTTGGTAGATATGAACCGCGAAGTCTTTGAACGCCTCGTCGTAGAGGCCCTCGATGCGCTGCCGGAGCTATTCCGGGAGAAAATGGACAACGTTGAGGTGGTAATAGAGGACTGGCCGGATCGGGAGACGATGCGGCAAGCCGGGGTAAGCCACCCGTCCCAACTCCTGGGCTTTTACCATGGCGTCCCGCAGACCAAGCGCACCCACAACTACGGTCTCGTCCTGCCGGATAAGATCAGCATTTACCGCCAGCCCATCCTCATGCGCTGCCGTACCCTCGATGAAGTGCGCAGCACGGTCCATCGCGTCGTCCGCCATGAACTTGCGCACCATTT
>CAZRSI010000337.1:0-2217 GCA_964602575.1 uncultured Anaerolineae bacterium | reverse complement strand
CATTCGGGTATAGCTTCATTCACTCATCGAGCAAGAAGACTTCCTCATCACCACTTATGGGGATGAGATAGGTGAAGCCATCGGGTCCCAGCTTGCGCATCAGTTTAGCCATGATGCGGTCCACGTTGTCGTAGGGGCCGGCGATGTAGAAAGGTTTGCCGTCCCTGCCGCCCAGGGGGATGGGCGTGTCGCAGGCATCGGGGTCGGCGTCGCCCAGCACCAACATGGCGTCGCGGTAGTCGGGATCGGGCTTGAAGCCCAGGTCTTTGGCATAGGCAATCGCCTCGCGGATGATCTTGGCCACCAGATTGAGGTCGGCCTTGATCATCTCTTGCTGGGACGTAATTCTGGCCCGCAGTTTCTGCTCGTACTCCCGCCGGGTGTCGAACAGGCTGGCGAAGGCGCTCTTGACTCCCAGGCAGCCCAGGTCCACCAGGAAAGTGCCGGCGGCGATCTGTCCCGATGGCGAACGGCGGGCCACCAGAATCTGGACGATATTGCCTTCCTGCTGCCAGTCTTTAGTCACAAGGCACTCGTGCAGGGGCCAGTTGCCCGATGAGCGTAGCAGGGCGCGGGGGCTCTGGAACAATTGGCTCAAGGGGGAACGCTTCTTCTTGCGCTTAGCCTTCTTACGCTGCCGCGCCTTTTGTCTTCGTTTGGCCGATGGTTTAGCCATTCATACCCTCCTCAAAACGGAATATCAGGAGCAGCGAAGGCCCCGTGGGCCACCGCTTCCAGCCAGCCCTGAAGCCACAGCCGGGCGCCCGGTGGGATCAGCCGGGCCAGGGTACCGTTGCCACTCGGTATGGAACGAGCCTTCCTTGTCAATACGCCGGTAGGTGTGGGCGCCGAAGTAGTCGCGCTGGGCCTGGGTGAGGTTGGCCGGCAGGCGAGCCGTGCGGTAGGCGTCGAAATAGGCCAGCGCACTGCTGAAGGCCAAGCAGGGCACGCCGTTGGCCACCGCCGTCTGGATGACCCGCCGCAGCGCCCCCTGACGCTCTTGCACCGCCTGGCCGAACTCGGCGTCCATCAGCAAATTGGGCAGCTCCGGATCGCGCTGGAAGGCAGCGCGCACATCGTCCAGGAACGCCGCGCGGATGATGCAGCCACCCCGCCAGATGCGGGCGATCTCTCTATAGTTGAGATTGTAGTCGTACTCCTGGCTGGCCGCCCGCAGCAGGGCAAAGCCCTGGGCGTAGGAGCAGATTTTCGCCGCGTAAAGAGCGTCGCGCACGTCCTGGATCAGCGCCTCTTGCCCGCCCTCGTATTTGATCTCCGGCCCCGATAGGACCTTGGAGGCCGCCACCCGCTCATCCTTGTAGGCGGAGATAATGCGCGACACCACGGCGGCATTGATGGTCGGCGTGGGCACGCCCAGGTCGAGGGCGTTCTGGCTGGTCCACTTGCCGGTCCCCTTCTGCTTGGCCTCGTCCAGGATGACCTCCACCAGCGGCTGGCCCGTCTCCTCGTCTATCCTGGCGAAGATGTCGGCGGTGATCTCGATGAGATAGGATTGCAACTCGCCTCCGTTCCATTCGGCGAAGACCTCGTGCAGCTCCGCCGCCGACAGGCCGCCGATCCGCTTCATGATGTCGTAGGACTCGGCAATTAGCTGCATATCGCCGTATTCGATGCCATTGTGCACCATCTTGACGTAGTGTCCCGACCCACGCGGGCCGATGTAAGTCACACAGGGCTCGCCGTTCACCTTGGCGGCGATAGCGGTGAAAATCGGTTCGATCAGGTCGTAGGCTTCTCGTTGGCCGCCGGGCATGAGGCTGGGGCCGTGGAGGGCACCGTACTCGCCGCCGGAGACGCCGCTGCCGATGTAGAGGATGCCGTCGGCTTCCAGCTCTTTGGCTCGTCGCTCGGTGTCCTTGAAGAAGGAGTTGCCGCCGTCAATGATCACATCTTCTGGCTCCAGAAGCGTCTTGAGTTGCTGGATCACAGCATCCACCGGCGGGCCGGCCTTGACCATGATCATGATCCGTCGCGGCCGCGCAAGCAAATCTACGAACTCCTCCAGCGTGTAGCCAGCCCGGATGTTCTTATCCTTGGCTGGCCCAGCCATAAACTCTTCCGTCCGTGCCGCAGTGCGGTTATACACTGCCACTGAGAAGCCGTTTCGCTCGATGTTGAGGGCCAGGTTCTGGCCCATAACTGCCATGCCGATGATGCCGAATTGCTGCTTGCTCATTCTTGTTCCTCCATCCTGTA
>CAZRSI010000336.1:0-2228 GCA_964602575.1 uncultured Anaerolineae bacterium | reverse complement strand
AGCCCCTGCGGGTAGCCAGAACCATCCATCCTCTCGTGATGCTGGAGCACGATCTGGGCCACCGGCCAGGGGAATTTTACGTTTTTCAATATGTCATAACCGACCTGGGGGTGAGTCTTGATCATATCCCATTGGATATCGTTCAACCGACCGGGTGCGCTGAGGATTTCGGCGGGTATAGCTACCTTGCCGAGGTCATGAATGAGCCCAGCCATGCGGATTCCATCAATCTGCTCTTGGGGAAGGCCCATTTCGGTCGCTATGGCTCGGGCAAGATTGGCCACCCGCCGTTGGTGGCCGGCTGTATAGGGGTCCTTCACTTCGATTATCGAGGCCACGGTCTGGATGACACCACCCAGGGCCTCTCGCAACTTCGCCAAAGTATGTTGAAGCTCTTCCTCCGCCCGCTTGCGCTCGCGGATGTCCCGGGCCACGCCTACCACGGCAGACAAGTGCCCATCCTCCTCCCGGATGACCGAGCCGTTGAACACCACCGGAATCCGCTCGCCCGATTTGGTCAGGAGCGTCAGTTCTACGTTTCGGGCCGCCCCCTCGCGCACCAGCTTCGCCAGTCCGGTGCCCCTGAAGAATTCTTCTTCTTCTTCTTCTTCTTCTTCTTCAAAGATCATGCCAACCGGCTGACCCATGAGCTCCTCTTCGGAATAGCCCAAAAGCTCCAAGGCGGCGCGGTTCACCGTGCGGATGGTCCCATCAGGGTTGACCACCACGACCGCGTCCAGCATGCTCTCCAGGATGCTGGCCAGATAGCGATAACTGGCCACAAGCTTCTCTCTGGACGGGGTGCCTGTCCCTATATGCTCTCTAGGCATCTTTCCTCTCTCGTCCATTGTTGCACCTCCCAGTCATGGGCTGATGCGATTGCAGCGAGGCAACGCGCCATAGGTCATAATGAAACACTGGCAAAGCTTCTTCTCTTCGGCTCTGAGGCCCTTGTGTTTGACGATATACCTGAAGACAGCTCGATGGTTGCTGAGCAGGGTCCTCAAATCGCCGTTCTTGGAGCCCGGTCGCAGGTGATCCCTCAGCCGCTTCCTGAGGTTTTCTGTGCTCCCGATATACACCACCCCGCTGGAGTACAGAGGATAGTCAACCTCCACCTCGGCTAGCGATATCTCATACACACCGGCCGTCTCCGGCGCATTGGCCTTCACCGCAGCCATGTTCAGCGGATAGTGGAAAGAGAAACGAACCTCCCTGGGCGGATACGTATGGTAGCTATTCCTGGTATAAGATGAGGGTATCCTCATCTCCTGGCGACACGCGCTGACCGTGCGCCGTGAGATAGAGACGCCAAATCGCGCTTCCAGCCTCTCCTTGATCTCCTCATCAGTGTAAGCCCTTTCGATATCGCCTCGCCTGATCTGCTCCTTCTCCTCGTCGAGGAGGGCTTCAATCAATCGCTTGAGTACATCGCGAGTGCTGGGGAAGAAATCCCGCAGGGGGATGTCCCGGCCCTGGGGGCTCAGCACACTCATGCCACGGGTGAGCCGGGATATCATGCTGTGGTCAACTAACTCCAGCCTGCTGCCGGGCGGCAGGAAGCCATCTCGCGTTTCGCTCTTTATCCATTCGGCGAGATCAACCTGGCTCAACGGCTTCAGATGCAGCGGGTCTCCTGAGGTCAGGTAGGCCCCTTGGTGCTCGACGATGCCCATGAGTATCATATGGGTCAGCCTGTTCCTGGTATTGATGAGCCTCAGTTGCCGCCTCAGCGCCTGGATATGGGCTTCGTCTTCATTTGAGAGTGCCTGACCTTGCCCCCAGCGTCTCATTTTCCCTTGGTCAATGACATATTCCCGCGCCAACCCGCGATGTCGGTAACTAACGCAAAAGCCTTTTTCGCCCTTTCGCAACTGCCCGATGCAGTTGGGCGTGAGTCCGCCTGCCGGCTCCAATACCTCAGCCCTCGGAAACAGGTTGGTGTAGATGATGCCGGGCCAGAGTTGCTTGAACAGAGGGGAATCTTCCATACTTTTTATTACCGCCTCATATTTGGTCAAAGGCAACTTCAGGAACCTGGCCAGAATAATCACACCAATGATATGGGCCCGGAGTGTGGAATTATTCGAACTCAAACCCCTTCTCAGTGAACAGCCTCACGCAAGCGTCTACCACCTCAGGATCATAAAGGATGCCCTTGTTCCGCGAGATTTCCTCCAGGGCCTCGTCTATGCTGTGCGCTGGTCGGTAAGGTCGGTGAGAGACCA
>CAZRSI010000335.1:0-2238 GCA_964602575.1 uncultured Anaerolineae bacterium | reverse complement strand
ACAGGGCGGCCATCTATGTTTACCACCATGATCTGATTTTCCAAATCAATGCGCACAACCCGGCCGATATCGCCATTGTAGACCTCTTTGTCGTAGTTGTTGCGGGTCTGCATCACTTTGTCACCCAGGCGGAACAGGCGGCCCGCCAGACGACGCTCGGTCTTGGCCAGGCTAGGGGGATTGAGGGCCTCTTGCAGACGGGCATTGAGGTTGGAGACTCCCACTGCCCCCCGATACATGGGCGAGAGCACTTGGATGTCATCTACAGGGTGGTAGCCGAACTTGCGCGGGATGCGCGTTTTCACCAGGTCAACGATGAGATCAGCCGCTTCTTCGGGATTTTCCTCGACGAACAGGAAGAAGTCTTTGGCTCCTTTGGCAAACAGCGGCATCTGGCCACGGTTGATGCGGTGAGCGTTGGTCACGATGAGGCTGCCTTCAGCCTGGCGGAAGATCTCTTCCAGTTGAACCACAGCTACCTTTCCTGAGGCGATGATGTCCCGCAGCACGTTGCCTGCCCCCACGCTGGGCAATTGGTCCACGTCGCCCACCAGCAGCAGGTGGCTGGCCGGATCAATGGCCTTGAGCAGGTGGTTGGTGAGGAGAAGGTCGAGCATGGAAGCTTCGTCCACGATGACCATGTCCGCTTCCAGCGGGTTATCCTCGTTGCGCTGGAAGCCCTTCTGGGGTGAGAACTCCAGCAGACGATGCACGGTTTTGGCCTCACGGCCGGTGGCCTCGCTCAGGCGCTTGGCCGCCCGACCAGTAGGCGAGGCCAAAGCATAGGAGCGCTTCCTGGCCTCCAGCAGGCGGATGATGGTCCGCACGGTGGTGGTTTTGCCCGTGCCGGGGCCGCCGGTGAGCACCGTTACCTTGTTGGTAAGAGCCGTGCGCACAGCCTCCCGTTGCCGGGCATTGAGAGGCTGACTTGTTCGCTCCGCCAGGTGGGCGAACACTCGTTCCCAGTTGACCGTCCGGTAGAAAGCCAACCGGCTGGATTCGACGTTAACAAGGGTGCGCAAGCGGTTGGCCACTCCAACTTCACCGTAGTAGAAAGGAAGTAGGTAGACAGCTTTCTCCTCTTTGATCGCCGTCCTCCGCTGTTCTTGGATAGCATAAGCGATCTCCTCACAATGAATCTGTTTTTCCTCCTCCAACCGAGCCACTCCCTCCTCAACCAAATCCGGAGGCACATCCAGGATCTCGGCGGCCTCTTTAATCAGTTTCTCTTGGGGGGCGTAGACGTGTCCATCGTCGGCCAGCTGGCTGAGGACGTAAGCGATGCCAGCCTTCACTCGCTGTGGCGAATCGGGGGGCAGCCCCAGTTTTTGGGCGATTTTGTCGGCAGTGAGGAAGCCAATGCCATGTATGTCGCGGGCCAGGCGATATGGATCTTCCCGCACCACGTCTAAAGCTGCGTCGCCGTACTGCTTGTAAATCTTCACTGCCAGGGAGGTGCTTACATCATGGCTTTGCAGGAAGAGCATCACTTCTTTGATGTGCTTCTGCTCCTCCCAGGCCTGCGTGATCATCTCCACCCGCTTCTTGCCCACTCCCAGCACCTCGCGCAGGCGGTGGGGGTGGTGCTCGATGACGTCCAGCGTATCCAACCCGAAACGCTTGACAATGCGACTGGCTGTGACCGGGCCAATGCCCTTTATCAAGCCTGAGCCCAGGTACTTGCGAATGCCCTCCACCGTGGCTGGCAGCACCGTCTGGTAGTTCACTATCTTGAACTGGCGGCCATGCTGAGGATGGTTGGTCCAGAAGCCCTCCAGCCGCAAGCTTTCCCCCACGTTCACACTCATCAGATTGCCTACTACCGTGACCAGGTCGCTTCGCCCCTCCGGCTGGAAGCGGGCCACAGTGTAGCCGTCTTCTTCGCTATAGAAGGTAATGCGCTCGACGGTGCCTCTCAGCTCTTCCAGCATAGTGTCAACTCCTGGGCCATCTCAATGATGAGACTTCGGCTCGCTGTCGTAGGGCAGCGGCTCCGACACGAGGGCTACGCCGTGCTGGCCCGGCTTGGGGAGACTTCCGGACTCTGGCCCCAATTCGTGGCTTCATTCGTGGATGGCCCCCAGCAGTTCCCCGTCCGGCTCAGGCCGACCACGAATACGTCACGAATTCACGAATAGAGCGCCCGCCACCCGTGATTCGTGTATTCGTGCCCTCATTCGTGGCCACGTTTCGACAAGGGCACATACTCCGGGGGCGGAGCACTGCGCCGCCTGGATT
>CAZRSI010000334.1:0-2251 GCA_964602575.1 uncultured Anaerolineae bacterium | reverse complement strand
CGGGCACAGTGAAGAATGTATTGGCTACGACCCGATAGGCTATCCCGTCACGCTCGCCCAGCAGCCGGTCTCGCACATAGCCGGGTGAGAGTTGGCGCAGCAGGAGCTCCTGACTCTCCAGGAAGGTCCGCACACGCTCGGCCAGGGTTTCTTCGCCCACCGTGGCCTGACCCAGCTCCTGGGCCTGCAGGCCCTCGTCGGTGCCTCGGATGAGATTTCGATAGGCGGACAGAATCCCGAATTTCACGTCCAGTTCCCGAAGGCGGCGCTTCACGTCCTTTTGGTCGGCTTCCGAGAATCTGGCCATCAATTCGCTGTTGTCGCTGATGGCCCTGAGGGCCAGCCAGCGCCGCAGTGTCCGCGTTAAGCCCACCCAGCTCCCCTCGTCCATGGCCAGGAAAAGCAGCGTGTTCTTGTGGACCCGCGGGGCTTCCCCATGACGCTCGAAGAGTTCCTGCACCATCTCCCCGGTCCCCGGATAACCCCACAGGTGTTCGGGCGAGAGCACCGCCAGCTTGATCCTCCGGTCATCGGGCAGGTCGCGGCTGTCGGCGGGGAAGGGGTAAACGGCCAGGTCCTTGCCTCCGATGCTCCTCACCTGGCGCCGCACCTCTTCTAGGAGGTCCTCCTCGCTCACGTCATCCATATAGTCGAGCAGAACGCGGTTCAGGTTGGGCTGGAGGGAGAAATAGTAACGGTTCTCCTCCCTGTGGAGGTACCAGAGTTCATCCTGAAGGCGGGCCAGAACATCGCCGAAGATGGCGGGAGGGATTCCCGGCCGCTGGAAGGAGAGCCGGAGCCGCGGGGCACTCACACCCTCCAGCGAATCCCCGGCGCTGAAGGAGTGGAAGAAGATGGCTGTCGCCAGGGCCGTGGCCACCCGATAGCGACGGTACTCCGGCCCCATCTCCCGGTCCAGTTGTGCAGCCCGGGCGTTTGTGTCCGCGATATCGGCGGCGATGACGCCCTCAAACTGCCTGGAGATGTGATTCAAGAACTCTTCACGGATGTCCCGGTTGCTCAGGTTCAGGTGGGCGGGCTGGAGGAGAGGAGCGGTGTCTCCCCTTTCGTAGCGGTCGTATATCACCTGGGCCAGCAGGCGCAACACGCCCCTTGTCCGCTGGAAGGTCTTGAACGTGCTCCAGCGCTCCAGCAGGATGTCAATGAGTTCCGGATGAAAGGGATAGGCCCGCCTGATCTGTTCCCGATAGCCGGGTTCCTGGGCCATGGAGGGCACGTCTTCACCCAGGGAACGGTACATCTCGCCGTAGGCTTCGGCCACCTGCTCGACGGCCCGCCGGTAGCGGATCAGGTCTTGGGGTTCTTCGAAGAGGCGGCGGCGGATGACCTCGTAGATTTCCACACCTTCCACCGGAGTGTAGATGGCCTCCACCCGCGCGCTGATGTGCCGGAGCCGGGCCAGAATCTCCTCCGCAACCTCCTCGTCGTGGAACTCCAGCACACTGGAGGGCAGGGTCAGCACCAGGCTCACCCGGGGCACCGAGGTCACGACCTCCGTGAGCTCGTGGAGGAAGGCCAGCGTCTGGCTGCGCATGGTCTCGCCCTCGCCGGGGACCTTGGTCGCTTTCACCAGGTAATGGGCCAGTTCGTCCACCAGCAACAGCGCGGGGGCATGGGCCTCCAGCACCCGGCGCAGGATGGATTTGCCGGGCGAGACACGCCGCTCATCGTGTTCTCGAACCAGCTCGTAGGCGCCGAGTTGATCGGCCAGTTCGCCCCAGGGGGTGCGCCCCTTCAAGGGGTCGGGGGCGGTGCCCACGAAGACGGCCACCTGCGCCTCAGGCACGTCTTGCGGGGCGATGTCGCCCAGCACCTGGGAGGTGCTCTCCAGGCCCAGAACCTGCTCCCGGTGCTTGAACAGGTGATACAGCGCCAGCAGGGCGTGGGTCTTGCCGCCGCCGAAGGGGGTCTCCAGGCGGATGAGACTCGCACCTCCCTCGCCTTTAAGGCTCCTGACGACGCTGTTGACCAGGCGCCGTAGCCCCGCCGTGGGGTAGGTGTAACGGAGGAAAAGCTCCGGGTCCCGATACTCCAGGGGGCCTCGCCCGGCCAGCACATCGTCGAGCTTAACGGCGAAGACCTCCGGGGCGAAGCGGCCCTCCCGGATGTCCCGGTGGGGGCGGACCACCTCCAGCCAGGGGGGAAGGGCTCGGGTTTCCGGTCTGGCGGGGCGCTCCGTGGCCTCCAACTGGCGCACCAGCCAGCGGGTATGACTCAGGAAGGCCTCAGC
>CAZRSI010000333.1:0-2272 GCA_964602575.1 uncultured Anaerolineae bacterium | reverse complement strand
CTGGCCAGCGCTCAGGCGGGCTTGCTCAGTGCCAAAAGTGCCCTGACCCAGGCCGAACTGGCCCGAGACGCGCTGGCCGATGCCGAAGTGATCGCTGAGGCCAATCTCAAGAGCGCGAAAGCGGGGTTGGAGAGCGCCCAGGCACAGTTGGACGCGCTGCTGGAAGGAGCCGACGCCGAGACACTGGAACAGGCTCGCTTGAACCTGGAACAGGCCAAGAACAGCTTGTGGCATGCTCAATTGGAGCGCGATGCCGTCAAGGGGCGACCGGGAACGCCGGACTATCTCAAGAAAGAGATGGACATCGCCGTGGCCAATGCCGAGATCGCTGTCCGCCTGGCCGAGATCAGCTATCAGCAGGCTCAGGAAGGGGCAACGGAAGAGACCATTGCCGCGGCGCAAGCATCGGTGGCAGCGGCGGAGGCCCAGGTGATAAACGCCCAGGTTCAATTGGATGACGTCGCCAATCAGAAGGCCCAGGCCGAGGCTGCGGTGGCCCAGGCGCAGGCCGCGGTGAAGCAGGCTGAATCCATGGTAGCGCAGGCCGAGGCGGGCGTGCAGCAGGCCGAGGCCGCTGTGGCTCAGGCGGAAGCTAACCTGGCTATGTTGCTCAAGGGGGCATCGGAGGAGCAAATCGCCATCGCTGAGGCCCAGGTGGAGCAGGCGCGAATCGCTCTGGAGGAGGCCCGCGATAACCTGGCCAAAGCCACATTGGTGGCGCCGTTTGACGGCATAGTCACGGCGGTGTACGTCGAAGTCGGAGAATGGGCCAGCGGCCTGGCCGTGGATCTCATGGACCCCAGCAGCCTGGAAGTGGTGCTGGACGTGGATGAGATGGACATCGGTAGCTTGTCCATTGGCCAACAGGCTGCTGTCACTCTGGAAAGCTGGCCAGACGAGGAGTTGACTGGGAAGATAATCTCTATTGCTCCCAAAGCGACCAAGAGCGTCAGTGAAATTGCGACCTATGAGGTTCATCTCAGCCTGGACGCTGGCGGCCTGCCTGTCCGCGCTGGCATGACAGCCAATGCCGAATTGATTACTGCCTATCGAGAGAACGCGCTTCTGGTTCCTAACCGAGCCATCATCGCCGACCGCCAGGCAGGCAAGTACTACGTCAACCTGATCCAGGGTGACAAAGTTGTTAAAACGGAAGTCACCATTGGTTTGCGCGACAAGGACTATACTGAAATCACCAGTGGTCTCCAGGAGGGAGATAGGCTTCTCATTGGAGAGGTTAGCGAGAAACTAGATTTCAGGGAAGGACCGCCGAAAGAGATCAGGAGTTTGCGCTGATGATCGAACTTAGCAACATCACCAAAGAGTATCACATGGGAACGCAAACAGTGCATGCCTTGCGTGGGCTGAGCCTGACGGTTGATGATGGCGAATATGTGGCCATCATGGGCCCGTCGGGCTCTGGCAAGAGCACACTTATGCACATTATCGGCTGTCTGGACCAACCCACCAGTGGCATATACAGGCTGGATGGCGTAGATGTGAGCCAGATGAGTGATGACCAATTGGCTCGGATACGCAACAAGCGCATCGGCTTTGTCTTTCAGGCCTACAACTTGTTGCCCCGCACACCAGCCATCAAGCAGGTGGCGTTGCCGCTGGTGTACGCCGGTTGTGGGAGGCGAGAGCGCTATCAACGGGCTGAAGAGGCCCTGCGGGCAGTTGGGCTGGGCGACCGTTTAGACCACCGCCCGGATGAATTGTCCGGTGGCGAGCAGCAGCGGGTGGCTATCGCCCGGGCTCTGGTGGTCTCGCCCAGCATCATCCTGGCCGACGAGCCTACTGGCAACCTCGATACGGCTTCGGGAGAGGAGATCATGGACATTTTTGAGGACTTGAACGCCCGAGACATCACTGTAGTTATCGTCACTCACGACCCGGAAATAGCTCAACGCGCCAAGCGGACGGTGTTGCTCCGAGATGGGTTAATCGAGAGCGAGGTGTGGAATGGCCGTTGACACCCAATACGTGAGGTAGACTAATGAACTTAACAGAGAGCCTTTTAACTGCCTTCGACAGTTTGATGACCAACAAAATGCGGGCTGCCCTGACCATGCTGGGGGTGATCATCGGCGTAGCCGCTGTGATCGCCCTGCTCTCCATCGGCAATGGGGTCAGCGTTTCCATTGAGAGCGAGATCCAGGCCATTGGTTCCAATCTGATCTCGGTGATGGCCGATACGGATAAGAGCGGTGGCTATCAGACGTTGACTCTGAGGGATGCGGAGATGCTGGCCGACCCCTTCTACGCGCCA
>CAZRSI010000332.1:0-2277 GCA_964602575.1 uncultured Anaerolineae bacterium | reverse complement strand
GCCGACCTCATCCAAAATGCGCAAGGTGCCGCCTTTCAGGATCTCAAGCTGCTCCTGGGTCAGCAGTTCGCCCTTGAAGGGTAAAGGGAAAGAAATAATGTCGGGTGTTTCCGAATACATATTTGTTTGCCTCCTTGTGCAATAGGTGTGACCTACGCGTCCAACTCCTGCTTTGCCGCATCCAAGATGGTCTGCAATTCTCGGCTCCGGGGCCCATATCTCCCGTACGTGCTGGCGCGTGTGCTCCTGGGTCAGAAGATAGCCCCTGGGTCCGACATCTGCAATAACATCCAAGGCCAGGCTGTCGGTGCTTGCATCTATCCCCCCGGCCAAGATGCGATGCGTGTAAAAGCGTAATTATTCAAGCCACTCTATTTCTTGTTTGATTATAATGTCACGCCGCTTCAGTTCATCGAAAAAGATCACAGGGTCGATGGCTATCTCCGGGGGCACGACGCCGCGCACTTTCACATCGCCGCGGGCAATCATTTGCGCACCAATGCTCAATGGGATACCAATGTTTTTATAATAGGCAGCTTTCCCGCCCCATTCTGCCATTGGTGGATGTTCATTCCAAAGCTTAATCTTCAAGTCTTTATTGTCTTTCTTGCCAAATACTTCCACGATCAATCCATACCCCCAGACTGGGGTTTCCTTGGTGCGGGGGGATCGCAGCAATGCTTCATACACCAAATCATAGATACTGGTCTCAACACCTTTGTAGGTGAAGGGCGTCTTATCAAACAAGTCCCAATCCACCAACGCTTTGGCAAGATTCATAGCCTCGGGCGGGAAACATCCGTGCACAGATACATTTTTGACACCCAGGCTTTTGGGCATAGTTCGTGTTTCAGGATGAGGGATATAACAGACTTCCTGAACTCCGATTTCTCCTTTAAAGTCCACCTTTTTTATTCCCTCGAGAGGTCCAACCATATGCCTCTCGCCGTTCTTGACATAGAACCGGGTTTCAGTCTTAGGATCGAATTCCCACAGAAAGGTTACCAATAAGCCGGGAGCAGGCGCAGGGCAGCGGAAGGCGGCGAAATTGATCTGGATCTCCTCAACTTCATCCATCTGGTTTACAGCGTGTCTGGCCATAGCATTGGTGATACCGGGGGTCGCACCTACGCCAGGGATGTAGACCATGTCTTTTTCTTTCGCTATAGCATCATAGCTCCACTGGTTTTCTTCTGTGGCTACATCCAACCCATTCACACCTACCTCGGCACATGCCTTGGTGATCGTCAGGTCATATTCACAGGGTAAACCACTGATCACTACATCATGACCTGGAAACAGTTTCAACATTGAGTCGTAATCTCTTGCATCAAATTGGACAGCTTTTAACCTTGGGTCACCTATTTCCTTGATGAGTCGGTTAGCAGCATCTATGTTGTAATCTGCAATCACAATTTCATCGAAGTCACTGTATTGTGCCAGGTCGCGGGTAGTCTCGCTGCAAACGGTGCCTGCACCTCCAAGAACTAATACCTTTTTCATGTTTTCCTCCTGATTAAATTATGATTGTGACTCATCGAAGATATGCCTGCTCTGCCTCGTGCTCGGCTGCCGCCAGGATGCGGTCCATCTCGGCCAGCACCTCCTGCGGCAGAGGCCTAGGGTGGTGCGTCTCGCTGAGCCGCTTGAACTCCTCGATGGCCACCTGGCGCGGGTCGCGCAGGCTGCCATCGGAATCCTTCTGGTGCAGCAGCGGGGACAGTCGAAAGTCACGGAGGTGTTTGCGGGTGTGCTTTTGCTTCAAAAAATGGCCTCGTGGCCCCACATCCGCAATCACGTCCAGCGCCATGTCCGCCTCGTCGAACTCGAACCCATGCAGCACATCGTAGGCCATCTGACAGATCTCGTGGTCGAGAATCATCTGCTCGGGGTATAGAATCATCGCGCTTCCTAGCAAGCCTAGCAGTCCCGTGATCTCGCTGCCGCATAGCGGGATCAGGGCCGATCCGAACCCTCCCTCACTGCCCGACTCCCAGCCAATATCGAGGGCATCACCGCTCACCCTGGCCCCTCCCAGGCTGGGGACGTTCCAGGCGTGGGCCAACTGTGCCGCCATCATTGACCAGAGCACCGGTACCCTGCTGATGTAACCTCCGGTGTGCGGCTCCATCAGCGAGACCAGGATCGAGTGAAGCACCGGTGCGCCAGGATAGGCCAACTGCAGCAACACTAATCCACTCACCACTTCGGCGTCGCCAACTACCAGCGCGCCCAAAGGCGTGGCTGGCGCGGTGGAACCCATGGTTGGCATGGCCA
>CAZRSI010000331.1:0-2289 GCA_964602575.1 uncultured Anaerolineae bacterium | reverse complement strand
CCGACTACGGCTGGCTGATTGATCCTCAGGAGGCCGGGGGTGGTGGCTTCCTGGACATCGGCATCCACGCCGTGGACGCCCTGCGCTGGCTGGTGGGGAGCGAGGCAAAACGGGTTTACGCCCACATCGGCACGGCCCTCTACAAGGGCCTAATGGTGGACGACATCGGCGTTATGACCATCGAGTTTGAGAACGGCGTGGTGGGAGCCCTGAGCGCCGGCTGGGCCAATCCCGATTCTTACCCCACCTGGCTCGACGTGCGCTTCGAGATACTCACCACTAAGGCGGTCTTTCTCATCGACAGCCCCTACCACGACTACTGGTGCTTCGGGCCAGACCGTGCCGAAAGACAGTACTGGTGGCGGCGGGACGTGGACGGCTTGGTGGACGAGTTCGCGAGGGCCGTACTGGAGAATCGGGAGCCGGCGATAACCGGCGAGGACGCCCGGGCGGCGCTGGCCATCGCCCTGGCCGCCTACGAGTCGGCGGAAACCGGCCGGGTGGTCATGCCATCTTGAAAGCCAGAGGGATGAACTATGCCGGAGCTGCGTAAAGACCCCATAGTGGGCAGGTGGGTTATCATCTCCACCGAAAGGGCCAGGAGACCTTCGGATTTCAAGGTGGTCAGGGAAGAGAGGCAACCTGGCCCCTGCGCCTTTTGCGAGGGCCATGAATCGGAGACTCCGCCGGAGATCTACGCTGTGCGCAGGAATGGCACCGCTCCCGATACGCCGGGCTGGGACGTGCGGGTTGTGCCCAACAAGTACCCCGCCCTCCGCATCGAGGGAGAGCTAAATCGGGAGGGGGTGGGGATGTGCGATATGATGAACGGGGTGGGGGCCCACGAGCTGATCGTCGAGACCCCTGAACACGGAAAAGACCTGGTGGACCTCCCCGAGTACCACATCGCTAAGGTGATACGGGCCTATCGTCAGAGAATCGTGGACTTGAGCGGGGACGATCGGTTCAAGTATGTGCTGATTTTCAAGAATCAGGGCCAGGCCGCCGGGGCCTCCCTTCAACACGCCCACTCACAATTGATCGCCACTCCCATCACCCCCAAGCGGGTCAAAGAGGAATTGGTCGGAGCCAAGGAGTATTACGATTACAAACGGAGGTGCATCTTCTGCGATTACATCAAGCAGGAGACGAAAGTCCTCGGCGAAAGGCTGGTGGCCGAGACAGGGCATTTCGTCGCCCTATCCCCCTTCGCCGCCCGCTTCCCCTTTGAGACGTGGATCCTCCCCAAGCGGCACGCCGCCGATTTCACCTACATCGAGGACGACGAGGTGACCGATCTGGCCAATATGCTGAAGCTGATCCTGGGGAAATTGCGCGCCGCCCTGGATGACCCTCCCTTCAACTACTTGCTCCACATGGCCCCTTTCCGGCGGCCGAGGGCGGGCTACTGGGCCACCATCGAGGAGGATTATCACTGGCACATCGAGCTGATACCCCGCCTGATCAAAATAGCCGGCTTCGAATGGGGCTCAGGTTTCTTTATCAATCCCACCCCGCCAGAGGTGGCGGCCCAGATTCTGCGCGACGCCGAGGTCTAGCATGAACATCGGCTTCATCTCCACCCGGTTGGCCGGCACCGACGGCGTCTCGCTGGAGACGGCCAAGTGGGCCGCCGTGCTGAGGCGCATGGGACATGAAGTCTTTTACTGCGCCGGGGAACTGGAGGAGGGCGGCCCAGCGGGGATGCTTATCCCTGAGCTCCACTTCCGCGACCCCGAGGCGGAGTGGATCAACCTTCATGCTTTCGGGACGACTGAGGCCCATCCCGACCTCCGTGATCGCATCAAGAGCCGAGCGGCCCACCTCAAAGAGGCCCTGCGCGTCTTCGTCGCTGACCATGCCATCGAACTCATCATCCCTGAAAACGCCTTGGCCATCCCCATGCAGATACCGCTGGGAGTAGCCCTGGCCGAGCTCATCGCCGAGACAGGCATCCCCACCATCGCCCATCACCATGACTTCTACTGGGAGCGGGAGCGGTTTCGGGCCTGCGCCGTTCCCGATGTGCTGGAAAGCGCTTTTCCCCCCGACCTGCCCTCCATCCGCCACGTGGTCATCAACTCCCTGGCCCAGCGCGACCTCGAGGCCCGGCGGGGCATCCGAGCGGTGGTCATCCCTAACGTCTTCAACTTCGAGGCCCCGCCGCCTGGCGTGGACGACTTCAACGGGGACTTGCGCGAAGCCATCGGCCTGGCCGAGGGTGACCTGTTCTTTCTCCAGCCCACCCGGGTGGTGCCTCGCAAAGGGATCGAGCTTTCCATCGAGTTG
>CAZRSI010000330.1:1233-2303 GCA_964602575.1 uncultured Anaerolineae bacterium | reverse complement strand
AGATGCCTCATCCTTCGTCGCCGACGCGGCAGCATCTCCTGGGCACCGATAATTTTGGCCGAGACGTGCTCAGCCAATTGCTTGCGGGGGCGCAGACCTCGTTTGGTGTCGGACTTCTGGCTGCGTTGATTGCGGTCACCATTTCGACGCTGCTCGGCGGGGCGGCGGGCTACTTTGGGGGGTGGATAGACGTTGTTCTCATGGGTGTTTCCGATGTCTTTGTGCTGCTGCCCGCTCCGGTGGTGCTGCTGATCTTCGGCTTGTTGCTGCGCATGGAGTGGCCCATGGTAGCTGTAGCCTATGGGGTGCTGGCCGGGCTCGGCACCCAGGCTGTTGTCGTCAAAGCGCAAACTCTGACTATCAGGGCCAAGCCATTCATCGAGGCGGTGCGAATCGCGGGGGGCAGCAGTGGCCACATCATTCGCCGGCATATCCTGCCGGGTCTGATGCCCCTCACCCTCGTGCACGGAGTCTTCACCGTCGTTGGAGCTGTACTCACCGAGTCGCTGCTGTCGTTCTTCGGCCGTACACACTATTATCTTAGCTGGGGGACAATGATCTGGCTGGGACAACGGACCTTCCGCTGGTTCACCCTCGCAGGTCAATGGCACGCCATCTTACCGCCTGCCCTGGCCATCATGCTGTTCTGCAGTGCCTTCTACCTTGTCGGGCGGGCCTTGGATGAGGTTATCAATCCCCGCCTATGGAGGCACTGGAAGAGCCAATCGCTGATCCTGGGCTAAGGAGACTCACATGAAATCAATGCTTAATCTTCGCTGGATCGTAGCTGCAGCGGTGTTGCCCTTGTTGCTGGCGGGGCTGTTTGTGCTGGCGGTGCAAATCCAGAGTCTCTGGCGCTATGACTGGAAGTATTTTTCCGAGGCCTACGTCGAACGATATAACACACCGGGTTCGGTAGCGAGGGAGTTAGAACGCGCGCTGCAGACCAACGACCGAGAGCTGCTGGCTGAGTTGCAGGGTTTGCGGCGACCTGTAGCCTTCAAGACGAGTCCCAAACTGATTTTCGTCATGATGTGGGAGCGAGGTGATCGCTACATCTCCTACCTGTA
>CAZRSI010000330.1:0-1133 GCA_964602575.1 uncultured Anaerolineae bacterium | reverse complement strand
GTGGCCACTTGTGCCCGGCTGCTCATCAACACCTCCCGGCGCTTTGCTTATCCCTTCGCCTCGGCCCTAAGCCGCGGATTGGGAGTGCCGCTGGCAGCTATCACTTCCCTTATCGCCGTCAACCAGATGACCGGAGTGGTTAGCCCAGTTTTCGGCTCGTTGGGAGACCGCTGGGGCTATCGGGCGATGATGCTGGCTGGGGTGGGTATGCTCACCCTTGGGATGCTGGCGGGCGGTTTGTTGCCAGCATATGGCATGGTGTTGCTGGCCCTTCTTCTGGCTGGGATGGCCAAGAGCGTTTTCGATCCGGCCCTGCAAGCTTACCTGGGCGAGCGAGTGCCCTACCAGCGCCGAGGACTGGCCATAGGCTTGGCGGAATTCGCCTGGGCCGGAAGCGCGCTGGTAGGTCTTCCGGTGGTTGGCCTGTTGATAGAGCGGTTGGGATGGCGGTCGCCCTTCCTGGTGCTGGGCGGGTTGGGCCTGCTCAGCGCGATCGCGCTCTGGATTCTGATTCCTAACGATAAGCGTCGGCAGCGTGGCCCAGACGATCCACAGAGTGTCCTCCAGGCCTGGCAGCGGCTGAGCAGGGAACGAGCGGTTCTAGGTGCGCTGGCCTTTGGTTTGTTGATCAGTGTGGCCAATGACAATCTGTTTGTGGTTTATGGTGCCTGGTTGGAGTCGGCTTTTGGCCTGACCGTTGCCGCGCTAGGGGCAGCGACTACTGTTATCGGTGTAGCCGAGTTGCTGGGTGAGGGGCTCACCGCTTCCATTGCAGATCGGCTGGGGCTGAAGCGAGCGCTTGTCGTCGGCTCCATCCTGTCAGCACTGAGCTACGCTCTGTTGCCGCTGGTGGGGCGCACCCTGCCGCTGACTCTGGCTGGGCTGTTCACCACTTTTCTCACCTTTGAGTTCACCGTGGTTACATCATTTTCCCTCTTCACCGAGATCCTCCCCACAGCGCGGGGGACGATGATGTCATCCAATATGGCTGCCAGCAGCATCGGGCGGGTGATAGGCGCGCTTGTCGGCGGGCAAGTTTGGCTGGCCGGCGGCTTGCCAGCCACTGGTTTTGTTTCGGCTGCCGTTACCGGGTTGGCCTTGGTTTTACTGCTGTGGGGCCTGCGCGACTGGCG
>CAZRSI010000329.1:0-2307 GCA_964602575.1 uncultured Anaerolineae bacterium | reverse complement strand
CTCGTAAACCACTGGCGCTTTCGAACTGGAAGATGGCCATGACGGTTGCCGAGAGCCTGGCCTTCGTGCGCGACTTCGAGGCATTGGCAGCCGACCTGCTCGACAAGGTGGACGTGGTGATCTGCCCGCCGTACACCGCGCTGTGGCCGGTGGCCCAGGTGTTGCGCGATAGCCGCATCCAATTGGGTGGGCAGAACATCGCACCAACGGCCGGCCCGGCGCGCACCGGGGAGATCTCGGCGGCGCTGCTGGCCGATGTGGGCTGTCGCTGGGTGATGCTGGGGCACTGGGAGATCCGCCGCCATCTGGGGGATGACGATGCGACTGTCAACCGCAAGGTGCACCTGGCTCTCGAGGCGGGTCTGACCCCTATCTTGCTGATCGGCGAGGCGCGCGACGACAGGAGGCCGCTGGAGGAAGCGCTGAGACGGCAATTGGAGCGGGTGCTGGCGGGCTGCCAGGCGGAGCAGGTGGAGACCATGGCCTTCGTCTATGAGCCCGAAGGCGCCATCGGTGTGGCCGCGCCGGCCTCGCCGGAGCACGTGGCGGCCGGTTGCGGACTCATTCGGGATTGGTTGCGCGGACGCTGGGGCGATGCGGTGGCCGAGAGCGTACACATCATCTATGGAGGGAGCGTCGCGCCGGAACACGCTGCCGACCTGCTGGCCTGCCCCGATGTGGATGGCCTGGGCGCGACAAGACGCGGCCGAGACCCGGCGACCTTTGCCCAAATCGTGCGCCTCATAGTGACTGCTCGGCTCTCCGGCCAGACCCCCTAAGTTCCCCCAAGTTCCCCCAAATTCCCCTGAGTGTCTCAGCCTCATGGGAACTCAGGGGAACTCGGAGGGACTTTGAGGGTCTCTACTTGAGTTCGTACAACTCCCCGTATTTCGTCCTCAGATAGCGGATATACGGCTCAATGCTCATCGGCCCGCCGGTGACGCGCTCCACGAGTTCGGTGGTGGTGTACTTGCTGCCGTGCTGATAGATATTCTCTTTGAGCCAGTTGTGGAGCGTGCTGAACTCGCCCTCCTCGATCTCCGATGGGATCTCTGGGTGGGCCTGCAGAGCTGCCTCGAAGAACTGTGCGCTCAGGATGTTCCCCAGTGTGTAGCCCTGGAACGCGCCGCCGATGACGCCGCTGTACCAGTGCACGTCCTGAAGGACGCCATCGCGGTCGTCCGGCGGGAGGATACCCAGGTCCGCCTTATAGCGCTCTCGCCACGCTTCTGGCAGGTCCTTCACCCTCAAGTTGCCTTCTAGCAGAGCCAGCTCGAGGTCGAAGCGCAGCATGACGTGCAGGTTGTAGGTCACCTCGTCGGCCTCGGTGCGGATCAACGAGCGCTCCACTTTGTTGATCGCCCGATAGAACGTTTCCAACGGCACAGACCCCAGTTGGTCGGGGAAGATTCTCTGCAGCCTCGGGTAGAAGAACTTCCAGAAGCCTCTGCTGCACCCGACGATGTTCTCCCATAGGCGGGATTGGCTCTCGTGGACGCTGGCCGACGTCCCTTTCGCCAATGGTGTGCCCTCGAAATCGGGGTTAATGCCCTGCTCATACAGGGCGTGGCCGGCCTCATGGATGGTGCCGAACAGGGCCTCCCCCAGGTCGTCTTCCTTGACTCGGGTGGTGATGCGCACGTCGCCGATGGAGAACTTGGTGGTGAACGGATGGGGTGTTTTGTCCTCGCGCCCGCGCTCGAAGTCATACCCTATGCGCTTGGCAACTTCGATGCCGAAGGCCCATTGCTTTGCTTCGGGGAAGTTCTGGTGCAGACACGAGTCGTCAGCCGGAGGTTGCGCGGTTATCTTCTCGACTAGGGGCACAAGTTGCTCCCGAAGCTTGGCGAACAGGGTGCGTATCATAGAGGCTTTCAACCCGTAGTCGTGGAAATCAATCAAGGGGTCTGCGATGTGTTCGTAGCCGGGGAAGAAATCGGCCAGTTGTCGGCTCAGATCGAGGGTCTTTTCCAGGTAGGGCCGTACAGCGGGGAAATCGTCTGTTGGCCTGGCTTTGGCCCAGATGGCATAGGTTTGGGACGTATGGCCAGAGAGCTCGGCCACAAACGAGGGTGGCACTTTCACCGCCCTCTCGTATTCACGCCGCGTGACGCGGATCAGGCTGGCCTCGTCGGAGTCGTAGGGCAGGCTCTCCTCGTAGGGTCGCAGGTCTTCCAGTAGCTTGCCAATGGCCGGGTCGGTAAACTTCTCATGTGCCAGCCGGTTCAGGGTCGCTATTTGGCGCGCGCGGGCCTCGGCACCGCCGGGTGGCATGTAGGTGGATTGGTCCCAGTCCAACACTGCCGC
>CAZRSI010000328.1:0-2333 GCA_964602575.1 uncultured Anaerolineae bacterium | reverse complement strand
TCTCCGAGGCATTGATGCCGCTGGCTATCAGCTTTCGGTAAAGGCCCTTGTACCAATTCTCATCCAGGGTCTCCGTTTCGGACATGAAGAGCGGATTCCAGGTGATGGAGTCCTTGCGGGGAGCTTGCGGTAGTTGGGGATTGAAGATCGCGAGCGTGTCTGTATAGGGCTGGTCTTCGGCCAGCAGTCCGGTGATCTCGTCAGTGGCAACACCAGACCCAGCCCCCATATTGCCCAGCAGTTCGGGCCACCCCGGAGCCCCATAGACCCTGAGGGTATGGTAGGTCTCGGTGATGGCATCGGAGGCACGGAGGGTGTTACGAGCGACTGTAGCCGAGGTTGCCCAGGCTTGCTCTTGTGCTTTGGTAAACACCGCTGCAATCACGGCCAAAAACAGGGTAATCAAAGCTACCTGCATGAGCGGTCTTTTCACAAAGGCTATTTTACGCATGGCTCCCCCTTTCTATGATAGGCTTCAGTAGAGCGGCTTGTAATTCATTGCCTCGCATCCTCCCCGCCGCCAGAATACCAGTCCGAGACCATGCTGAGTTTCATTTATCCCACCAGGCTAAGTGGCTATACTGTGGAGTCTGAGGAACGAGGTGGGCGGTGTACGGGGGTCAAATTATGGTCAAGATGATTATACTATGAATCTTCGCAAAAGGCAAATGCCAATTAAAGTGAAGCCCCTCATCTAACAAGCGAGATGAAGGGCTTCTTCAGAGATAGCTCTGCATGTAATCGTGGTAGAGGTAATGTTGCTATCCACGGTTAAATTATTTGGAGCTACCTCTTCAAACGAACTGCTTGTTCATTGAGAATTCTTCATCAGCAGGGGCAGATAAACCTCGTACATCTTCTTGACACTTCGGAATGTTCCATCTATCCAGGTAGCTGGGATTTCCCTGCCCCAGTCATCAAACAACTTACTCGGCCTCGGTCCATCCTCAACGAAGTCCAACACGGTTGCACACCCTTCCTCATAGATACCATGGATGGTGAGAGTACCGATCCGATAGGTACCTGTCATTGGCTCCGTCGCTGAGAAGGTGATCCACTCCTGGCCGGGGGTATTCGAATCCCACGTTACCTCCAGGAAATCGTCAAGATTCGGTTCCCAGCCCTCCACATCAGCACATTCCTCGTCGTATGTGAGCTTTATCTGACCGGCTTTGAAGCCAGTTGCATTGACCACGATGTCAACATCTGCGGTCTCACAGAATGGTGCGCTGCTGTCTTGAGGAACAAGGTTTACCTCATTATCCGCTGCCACCGACACAGCAAGGGATGCAGGTGGCGCTCCCCCACCACCCGACTCACAGCAGAGATGATAGTAGCCTGTAGTATCCCCCACATAGCTGTGCAGCAGTGAGACATCTCCCATGTCTATTACGCCGTTGCAGTCTGGATAAGGGGCGACATCGCCACACCATTCACAACAAAGGGAATAGTAGCCTGTAGTATCCCCCACATAGCTGTGCAGCAGTGAGACATCTCCCATGTCTATTACGCCGTTACAGCCTGGGTAGGGAGCCACATCGCCGCACATTCCCACTCCGCAGCCGAATGTTCCATCCTGCCAGGTGCCAGGGATTTCGCCGCCCCAGGCATCAAACAGCTTGGTGGTCATCGCTCCGTCCTCAACGAAATCCAGGTTGGTTGTGCACTGCTCCGTGGAGATGCAGTGGATGGTGAGGGTGCAGATCCGATAGGTGCCTGTCATTGGCTCTTCGGCGTAGAAGGTGATCCATTCTTGGCCATCGGTGGTCGAATCCCATGTCCCCACCGCGAATGTAGTAGTATTTAGTGCCCAATCCGTTACGTCGGCACATGTGTCGTCGTATTCGAGTTTTATCTGACCGGATTTGAAGGCGGTTTCATTGACCCAGATCTCTACCTCTGTAGTGTTACAGTGTGTGACCACACTGCTGTGTTGAGGGATAAGGTAGCCCTGGTACTCGTCTGCCCCAATCACCACATAGGTAGTGTCGGAATCGCTGCATCCATGGGTGTTGGTCACGGTCAGAGTATACCAGCCCTCCATGGCTTTAGTGGCACTTATGCTTACTGTCGGCGATATCTCGGTGCTGCTGAAGTCATTAGGCCCTGTCCAACTGTAACTGGCCATGCCAGGAGGCCCACCGTACAATTGGAGGGTCTCGCCCTCATTCACTGGCGAGTTATAGGAGGCGCTGGCCACGGGCTTTTCGTTGACAACTACATAGGTGGTATCCGTATCCGTGCAGCTACCTATGGTTATGGTCAGGGTATAGGTTCCAGACATATCCAGGGTGGCATTGGGGATAGTCGGCGACATCTCGCTGCTGCTGAAG
>CAZRSI010000327.1:0-2333 GCA_964602575.1 uncultured Anaerolineae bacterium | reverse complement strand
CTAACGCCGCCTTCAAGACATGGAGCTGATGTCTGTCTCGTGTCTGGTGTACCATTGCCCGTTCCTTAATAGAATCAAGCATATCCTCTGGCCTTTCCAGATCGTTCAGCAAGAAGTGGCAATTTTATTATACCACCACTGCCCTAATTTGTAAAGCGGCCTCTTTTTCGGCCCTTTTACGGAGCCCGGCGCCTCGTTTTACCTACCTATTTGTTTTTAGGTAATGGATTCGATTACTTGACCCAGTTATCTGGCTACCTAACCCACCTTGGTGACAATGACATCCTTCGCTCCGGCCAGTCGCAGCATCATCTCCACCTGGCTCCGCGTTTCCTGGGTGACCAGGGCGATGATGTTGCCCCCGCGTCCGGCTCCGGAGAGCTTGGCTCCCAGCGCCCCGCCCTGACGAGCGGCCTCCACCAGGCCCTCCAGCTCCGGCGAGGAGACGCCCATGAGCTGCAGCAGGCGTTGGTTCTCGTTCATGAGCTGGCCTATGGTCTCGATTTCCCCTTGTTCGATGGCTTGACGTCCCATCTTGGCGATAGTGCCGATCTCGTCGAATAGCTCCTCGTACCTCTCCTGCTCTCTCTCCCAGGCCCGGCGCACGTGGCTCACGACTATCCTGGTGGGGCTGGCTATGCCGGTGTCGGCAATGGCCAGCAGAAAAGGGCTCTTGACTGAGAAAGTTTCTATCTTTTGATTTTTGACGAAATACACTGGCCTCTCGAAGGCGATGACCGTGTTGTCAATGCCGCTGGGCGTGCCGTGATGAATCTTCTCCGTTTCGTATACTAGGTCCGATATTGTCTGGAGGCTCAATGGGTGCTCGAAGTGCTGACTGAGGGCACGGACGATGGCTGTGGAAACTGCCGCTCCGCTACCCAATCCTCGCGCGATGGGGATAGTGGAGCTGACGGTGATGACCAGGTCGTGTTGCGTCCCCACCCTGATGTGCTCCAGGGTGCTGACCACGATGGTTCGCAGCGCATCGTTGGGCGGGGCCTCTTCGAGGGCGTAGCTTTGATTCAGGTTCTCGGCCACGATGATGATGCCCTGGCCCTCAAGGCCTCTCTCGACCGTAACTCTGGCTTGCACCTGGGTCACGGGCACAGCGATGGCTGGCTGGCCGTAGACCACCGCATGTTCGCCGAAAAGGATAACCTTCCCTGGAGCGTAAGCTATAGACATGGTTTGAAGTCCAAGGTTAGGGGCGGGTTTCGCACTCGTCCAAAGCAGCCTAGAGGGAGTACAGGATGGCTATCACCGCCAGAGCCCACAGACCGAGGTCAATGATCAGGGGGAGGTCGCTGAAAAAGATTTCCTCGGGTGTGCCCCCCTTGCCCTCGACGTGGATCAGATAGAGATAGCGGAGCAGGCCGTAAAGGACGAAGGGGATGGTGAGCATCATAGTGTGGTTAGAGGGCAGATTCGGTGCGGAGAAGGTGTAGAGAGAATAGGCGATTATGGTGGCCGAGGTGACAACGGCGATCATCTGATCCAGAAGGGGAAGGGTGTACTCGTTCAGGCTGGCACGGTGTTCGTTGGCGCTCTCAGCCAGGAGAATCAACTCGTGGCGTCGTCTGCTGATCCCGATGAACAAGGCCAGCAATGTGGTGCAAACGTAGAGCCAGGGGGAGATGGGTACGGAGATAACCACTGCCCCTGCTACTGCCCGCAACACGAAGCCGGCGGCCACGGTCAGCACGTCGAGGATGACGAAGTTCTTAAGGACAAAGGAGTAGGTGATCATCAGCAGGAGGTAGGCCAGGGCGACGAAACCGAACTGGACATTCAGCAGAAAGGAAAGGGGTAGGGTGATGAGTAGAATCAGGACCCCGGCAGCGATAGCCACAGAGGGTTTCAGTTGTCCCGATGGCAGAGGGCGCAAGCGCTTGGTCGGGTGCCGGCGGTCCTTTTCGATGTCTGCTACATCGTTAATGATGTAGACCGTGCTGGAGAGGAGGCAGAAGAGAGCAAAGGCAGCGATGGTCTTAAGCAAGGGAATCGGCGCAAACAATTGCTCAACGAACACCAGGGCGGTGAAAATGAACACGTTCTTGGGCCATTGTTTGGGCCGCATGGTTTTGAGTAGATTGATTAGCATGTTCCCATCCTGTTTCATCACGTGAAACGTGAATCATGCCTCACGTTTCACGTTTGTCATCAGAGGCTACTTCCCCTTTTCATATTGTACTGGATTCTGGCGATTTGAGCAAATCGGCTTGGCTTCTTCTTCCCTTGCTGTGGAGGGGTGCTCCCGTTTTTTCCCGGGCAGCCGCCTTAGTACACTGATGCATAAATTCGTTCCGAGTTTCCCGTTCGCCACGCCGCCC
>CAZRSI010000326.1:0-2337 GCA_964602575.1 uncultured Anaerolineae bacterium | reverse complement strand
CAGCTAAGGCCATCAAACGGCAGATGTCCCTCTTGGATGAGACTCTGCGCATCGGCCAGCGAATCTACGATTTGAGGCGCTACCGCAATATCTACGTCATCGGCGGGGGCAAAGCCAGTGGCTCGATGGCTCAGGCGATTGAGGAGATCTTGGGCCAGCGCGTGACCGCGGGCCTGGTCAACGTCAAATACGGCTACGGAGCGGAAACCCAGCTCATCCACCTCAACGAGGCTGGGCACCCCATCCCCGATGCCGCCGGGATGGCCGGGGCGAAGCGGATGGTAGAGTTAGCCCGCCAAGCCACAGAGGAGGATCTAGTTATCTGCCTCATCTCAGGTGGTGGGTCGGCGCTGATGACCCTGCCTGAGGAGGGAATCACCCTGGCAGACATGAGATCGCTGACCGATGCCTTGTTGCGCTGCGGGGCTACGATCAACGAGATCAACGCTGTCCGCAAGCACCTCTCGCAGATCAAAGGAGGCAACCTGGCCCGCCAGGCCTATCCAGCCGAGGTGGTCTCCCTCATCCTGTCCGACGTGGTGGGGAACCCGCTGGACGTTATCGCCTCCGGGCCGACGGTTCCCGATACAAGCACTTTTGCTGACGCCTACGCCGTCATCGAGAAGTACGAGCTGCTGGACAAGGTCCCCAGGGCCATCGTCGAGCGCTTGCGACGGGGCAAAGAGGGAGCTATCGCCGAAACGCCCAAAGAGGGCAACAAAGTCTTCACTCGTATCTACAACCTGATCATCGCCAGCAACGAGGTGGCTGCTGAGGCGGCTCTGTCCAAGGCTGAAGAGCTAGGGTTCCATTCTCTCCTCCTTTCCACTTTTGTCGAGGGCGAGGCCAGGGAAGTAGCCAAGGTGTTCGCCGCCATTGCCAAGGAGATCCTCCACTCGGGCCGCCCCGTGTCCCGGCCGGCCTGTGTGATAGCTGGGGGGGAGACCACGGTAACCGTTCGTGGCAGCGGCCTGGGAGGCCGTAATCAGGAGATGGCCCTCAGTGCAGCGCTGCAGATCGCCGGCCTGGAGGAGGCGATGATCATCCCCCTGGCTACCGATGGCACCGATGGCCCTACCGACGCAGCCGGCGCCATCGCCGACGGCTCCACCCTGCGACGAGCTCAGGAAGCGGGCCTATCGGCCGCGCAGTACCTGGCCAACAACGATTCGTACCACTTTTTCCAGCAGCTAGGCGATCTGCTGATCACCGGGCCAACGAATACGAATGTGAATGATCTGGTGTTCATCTTTGTGTTTTAGGAGTCGTGAAACGTCAAACATCAAGCATCAAGGACGGAGACGATGAAGAGATTTGTTCCTCTGGGAATCGCCCTGGCTCTGGCTGGGTATTGGGGGCCTTGGGTGAATCACAAGACGGCTGCCCTGGTACTGAGTGGCCTGGACATGGCCGAGTTCGTTAAGTTCCTGCCGGAGGTGCAGGCCGGCACTGAATTAGTGATCCGCGAGCTATTTTACCTACCTATTTTAACAGCATCCCTCTGCCTGGCTCTAACAAGTGGTAACCGGCACTTACGCTACCCTCTGTGGGTCAGAGTGGTCATGGGAATCATCGCGGTCGTGTTGGCGATGATAGTCCTACCCCCCTATCCCTTCATCCTTCAGGCGCTAAACCTGGACGAGTATCGTCGGCAATTCCTGCTGGGAGCAAGCTGTCTGGCTGCCATCGGGGGGATTCTGGTCTATCGTCGCCTGCCGAGGGCAGTAATGGCCGCCCTGCTGATCGTCGCTTCCCTCGCAGGAGCAATCCCTCCGGCATGGCAATTTCTCTCCATTCGCGATACCCTGGACAGAGTCTACGGTCAGCCCATCCAGGTTGGCTGGGGATTGTGGCTAATGGCTATCGGGTTCCTGCTGGTAATAGGGGCAGGAGGTTGGATATTGAGTGCTGAGCACTTGGAGCCTGGGAGAAATAACCCAAAGACTTGACGTTGACCTTAGACCGTGATAAAATAACAGCACTTGCTCACCTGCCCCTGGCCCTTCGACTTCGCTCAGGGCAGGTCTTGGTCCAGCAGGCCGAGCACTTGTTTTGGCTCTGGCCAGGTGCATGTTTCACACCTTTCAGCGCTGATTGTTGCCATTGGAGCGGCGGACTAAGGTCCGCCGCGAGCATAAGGTGCACCCCTCCCACAAAGTGGGGGCAACACTGCCATCCACGGTTAGTGAAGGTATCATAACGAGAAAAATACTAATGGAGGCGCAAAGTGGAAGAGCAAAAGCGAGATAATGTAGGTGATGTTACCGCTGAGACAGTGAATATCATCCAAGGGAGAGCTCACAGCGTGCAGGGAACCAACGTCACCCTGCGCCAGGC